>JANQER010000106.1 GCA_028278255.1 Elusimicrobiota bacterium
TTATGTGTTCATCCAAATTTATTTCGTTTCGAATTATTTCCGATTTATTTAATTCATCTTCAACAATTAAACCATATTCATTTAATTCGATTTTTACATTGCTGTTATCGGGCCGACGGCCGTCGGCCCCTACAACGATTTCACCAAAAATATTCTCCCGATTATTTGAACAAATGGTTATAAAATAAAGATTATTTTTCAAACATTGATAAATTATAGAATTTATTGGCAATATAAAAGCATTGCAGATTCTGGGCGTTATTAAAAATTTGCAAAATCTATTCATTGGCGGTCATATTTTGTCCAACAGCTCATAGCGAAAATCTTCAGCGCGGGCCTTTTCCTTTGGGGTCAATCCAAGAAGAAGATATTCATCAATGCACTGAACAGCTTTCTTGGTGTTGCCTAAAGACACATATGTGTGGGTCAAATGCCAATAATAATCCTTATTGTCTGTGTCCAAATCTCTGAGAATCTTCCAATGACCCAGTGCCTCCCGAAAGGCGCCGTTTTTTTCCAGCACATTGGCCAGCTCGAAACGGGCCTGCTCATGTGCGGGCTGCAGCTCAATCGCTTTATGCAGGACAGACAAAGCTTGCCTGTCTTTTCCGGACATCAAATAGGCCATGCCCAGTTTAAAAGTCAGATCAAAATCATTGGGTTTTCCGGACAAAGCGCACTTAAAAAAAACAGCGGCACGCGCGCCATGGCCTTGATCATAAGCCATATTTCCCAAAAGAACATTGGTTTTTGGACTGGCAGCCAAATACGCTTGCTTTGTCATGTCAAACAGCTCATGCCGGGCAAATTTTTTCCCAAGCGCAATATGCGCGCTGTCATACTGATCCACGATATCCAGGCGCAAAGGGTCTTTGCTCTCAAAAAAACATGAAAAACTTAGCCAATCCGGACTGAACACAGAAGTGGTTTTCATGGGAGAAAAAGAAGTTTTTTGTGGTTCTGCTGTGTTGATAAAGGGCCCGCGATACCACCAAAAGGTCAGCATGGCCAATGACAATTGTGATGGCGGATGAACAAGCTTATACGCATGCGCTGGAAAATAACGATAAGCCAGTCCCATGGGAAGCACATGCGTCAAAGAAAAATTTTCATCATCAGAAGGCACCCATGGGAACTGCGGAACATCGGAAAAAAGATATGCGTCAAAGGGAAGCGCTTCAGGGTTCACACGGGTCTGCGTGAGGAGCACATCTTCACGATTTTTAAGAACACGCTGCTGGTAATGGAGCAAAGATAAAGCAGACGGCTTCTGAACCAACAGAATGGATTGAGGCGGCACAGATTTCAAAAAATCCGCGCCAAAATCCAATGCCAAAAAATCATGCCGGCCTGACACAGGCAAATGGCTGAACAAACTTATGGGGATCAGCAAAGCCCCAACAACACGGCATAGGGGCCAGCGCAGGCCTGTGTGATACAAGCCCCATGCCATCAATACCAAAAGGCCTGCAAAAGAAAAAGGGAAAAAACGCGCCACAAGGCCTTGGGAAAAATAATCCGTGCAAGGGCCCCTGAAAAGCAAGTGCACTGGGCCGGAGAAAAACCACAAAACAAGCGCCACCAGCAAAAGCCAAGATTTCTGTTTTAGAAACCGAAAACAGCCCCATCCGGCAAACACCAGCCCAAGCAGCGTAAAGGCCGAGGCTGATGAAGAAAAATAATACTTAAACCCTGACCACGACATGAGTCCCTGCGACATGTTCAAAAAAGAAAAAGGCACGTACAGTTGATAAAGAAACACATTTTTGATCCCTGTGAACAAGTCCGGCTCAGGTCCGCGCAGCACAAGAGATGGGTTCAAAACAAAAAAAACAAAAGGCTGCAAAAGATAGCCGGCACACAAAAAAAACAGTGTGGACAGCACAATCAGGCACGTCCTTTTCAAAACAACAGGCGGCTTATGCGGCAAAAAAGAATAACGAATCCACAAAACCAAGGCCATGCCTGGAGTCCAAAAAATCAAACCCGGCGCAATGCTCATGCTTATTCCGAGTAAAAAAACCGTCAAACGCCATTGCTTCGCAAAAGCTGCGGACAGAACATCTGCCTGGTATAAGAGCGACACTCGCCAAAACACCACAGTGCTCATCAGCAGCCCGAGCGCATAGGGTTCAGCTGCTGCGGATGAACGCCATACCTCAGGCGCCAATGCCCACAAAACAGCTGTGATCCACAGGCTCGTGTTCTTCCATCGGCTTTGCTCCAATTCGTATAGCGCATGTGAAACCTGTGTTTTGTTCGGGAAAAACCCTTTCAATGCCTTGATCACCAGAATAACACTGGCAGCGCCCAAGAGCGCAGAAAGCACATTCAGTCGAAACACTTCATTCCCAAAGGGAACAATGCGGACAAAAATACAACAAAGCAGGCCATAAAAAAAACGCCCGGGATCCAAAAGAATCCCGGACGACAAAATTCCAGCGGTTATTTCACCTGATTCTCCCGGCGCCACGCAGGGAAACACACAGGACAAATAAACCGCAAACACACAAAAAAAGACAATAAGAGACATCATAAATTACGAAAATTATATCTTATTTATTCACATCATCAAACGTGCCCGCACAGAAGACTTACAATTCCATTATAATATAAAGTTTTTTCACAGAGTATGGATAAAAACTTTTAAAAAAGATTTTTAATGGTTAAAAACCGCGCTTTGCGCTCCGCTCTTTTTAACCACGAAGAACACGGAGAACACAGGGAAATGCAAATCCCTGCCGCCTAAAAGAAAGAAGGACGCCTGAGAACGCGGAAAGAATCCAGCAGTTTTTCGAATGTTTTGCTGTGTCGGTCTAACTCTTGCAATGGACAAATAAATGTGATGAGGTACGCTTGCTGAGCCCCTCTGACAAAAACAATTTCAAGTCGTATGGGTTCTCCCTGCAGGGGCTTTTGCGGGGGCGCCATGTGATGAGCGCTTGCAAGAGATCCTGACACTCTCAATGATTGAATAGCATCCACTTTGATCAAACGAACGGATTCTTTTTGATATGTCCCAAATATATTGGCAGCGCTTTTCTCCAGGAGGCTGGCAAAAGCCTGCATGTCTCGTTTATTCAGTTTGGGGAACCTTTCCTGCACTATGACCACATAAATAGAAGGGGTGACTTTCCCTTGTCTTGCTTTTTGAAGAAATCCCAAAGCGATTTTGCCTGAGGCCATTTCTTGTTGTATGTCTGCGGGGAGATACAAGGCAGGCTGGTGGCTGGCTTCTTTGAGATTGTTTTTTGTCACCAGAATCCAGTTTTCCGGCGGCAGTACAGAAAAGTCATTTTCTCTGTCTACATATGCATTTTTGTGCACAGGCCGGCCGCGGGACAAAAGCACATACCAGGCCATGAAGGCCAGAACAATAAAGACAACAAGTTTAACACGCTGAGACATAGAGAATTTGAGATGATAAATTTATGATGTGTGATGATAAACCGCAAAAAGATGTCATGGGGGATATTCCATAGAGGGTCAGTTGCAAAATAGCCTATTGAGGCCCTCACCCTTCACTTCGTGAAGCCCTCTCCCGTCGGAGACAGGAGAGGGGGTTTGAAGGGAAAAAGCATTTCGCAACAGTCCCATAGAGATGTCCTGTTTTTTACAGGACATCTGGTTCAACCAATTGCTCTCCGGCTTTGAGTCCTTTTTTGATTTTTTTTCTAAGGATTTTCTTTGTTTTTTTGCTTTTTTTCTCTATTTTCTGGATTTTGGATTTGGTCTGTTTAAAATCTTTTTCAATTTTGTCTGTTTTCACAAATGTCTTGAAAAAATAAAACCCAGCCAAAATCAGAACAATGAGGCCGATGATGATAAGTTTAATGAGTTTAAAAATCATCTCAAAACCTCAGGCAATTTTTTGTCTGACGATTTCATTCAATTTTTTGGCATCAGCCCGGCCTGCTGTTTTGGCCATGACTTCTTTCATCACTCGGCCCATGTCTTTCATGGAACTGGCGCCTGTGTCTTTCACCACTTGTTCCACTATTTGCGTCAGCGCGCTTTCATCCAGAGGTTTTGGCAGATAATTTTCTAAAAGAGCCAGCTCCTTTTCAGCTTTCTCAAGGATATCTTTCCGCCCGGAAGACCCAATACTGTCTTTGGTGTCTTGGAGTCTTTTCTTTTGTTTTTGCAGCGTTTTTAATGTGTCTGTGTCATCCAGTTTGTCTTTTTTCAGCCCAATGGCCGTGTATTTTAATTCTGCACGCAAGAAACTCAAAAATTCTGATTTGGCTTTGTCCTTGGCTTTCATGGCTGCCACATAATCCTGGTAAATCTTATCTTCTAGCACAGAGCCTCCTTAATTAAACCCTTTTTTCTCGCCAAGACGCCAAGAACGCGAAGGGTTTTTGAACCTTTTTTCCTTTAATGAATACAGCTATGTCTCTTTCCTATATTTTGTTGGAAGAGACCAAAGACGCAAAGGTCTCAAAAGACCGGTCATAGGTTCTTTCTGCTTCTTTTGGGAAACAGCAGGCAGGGAGTTCCCGGCTTCTCAAATGATATGTCAGACAATCACAGCAAATTCCCTTACGGGAACATGGGCTGTACGTGCAATTGCAGTTTTTTGAGTTTCGTGTTTTTTGACACTCCATCAGTAATCCTCTTTGGCGTGTAAAGAATGGAGCTGATCGGGATTGAACCGACAACCTCGCCGATGCGAACGGCGCGCTCTCCCAATTGAGCTACAGCCCCGTAACTTCCAATTGTGACAAGGCAGTCCCCGGAGTATCAGCAAGTCTGAAAGACATGCTGATGAACACGCAGGGGACAGCCCCGTAACTTCCAATTGTGACAAGGCAGTCCCCGAAGTATCAGCAAGTCTGAAAGACTTACTGATGAACACGCAGGGGACAGCCCTGTTTCCGCACACATAAGTTTTTTCTACTTATTTTTGGTCCTGTCTAAAAAATCCTGTATCAAATTGGCAGCTGCTTCTTTGCCTGCCAAACCAAAAGCCAGGCCAAAGGCCAGAGCCAGTCCAGCCCCAATGGAGCCCAGAATAATTTCCACTGAGCGCGACAGCACTGAGGTTTCAAAGCCCAGGTGTTCCAAAGCCATAATACTGGAAAAAACAACCAATATCAGGAAAGTAAATTTCGACAGTCCCACAGCGCCTTTGATTTCATTGGCCTGCGCAGCATTTAAGACAATGTCGCTGATAAAATGTCCCAGGAAAAGCCCGCCGCCAATAATCAAGATAGCAGCAATCAGCTTTGGCATGAACAATATAATTTTTTGTAAGAATTCAGAGACCACATTGAGATTGACCACATCTGCTGCGGAAAGGACAAACGCCAGAAAAACCAGCCAGTAAATAAGGAACCCCACGATCGTTGTCGGTGAATTTCCCATGCCCAATCGATACAAAATTTTGTTTAATCCGACTTTTTCTGAATGTTCATCAAATTTCGCCAGGGTGAACAAACGCTCAACAACAAAACGAAGCCACCGCCCCACAAAAGAACCGAGAAGAAGCAAAAGCAGAGCGATCAGTATGCTCGGTATTTTTTCCCACACTTGAAGAGATAAAGACTTCAAAGGATCCAGCATGGTTTCTATTCTTTCAACTAAATTTGAAAACATATAGCCAACCTCCATTCACATTATTCTGTTCACTTATACACGAACAGGTTTATTTATTATATTAAAAGAATGGGCACAATGACCAAAAAAAATTAAAGAGATTTCGGGTTAATATGTGTCCCGTCGCAAAAGGGTTTTTTACGGGAATTTCCGCATTGACAAAAAGCCGCTGTTTTTTTGACGGCAATGACCTTGCCTTCGTTGTCACAAACTTCCATAGGGCCTTTGGCCAGCAAAGGGCCTTTGGGAGCCATTTTGATTTGAACAGGGCCATGCGGCTCGGATTCCGGGGCGTCGGGAGGGGGCGGTGTGTCTTTTGGAGCAGACAAAGGCTTGTCATTGTCTGTGTCTTCTTCCTCGTCATTCATGACTATTTCAGCATGCCGGCCGCTGCAGTAAGGCTTGTTTTGTGAAAGTCCGCAGCGGCAAAACACTGCACGCGTCAGGTGCTGTGCTATTTTTTCAAAAGCATCCAGCATTTGCATTTGTCCGGCACATTGAAGCGGACCGTTTTTCACAGCGCGCATTGTGTTCTTTTGAGGAGGGGATTCATGGATTTTTCCGTCTTTTCTTTCAAATTGTAATGCCCCTGAAGGACATTGACGCACAGCGTGCGCCACATTGTCGGCTGATGACTGATCAGGGTTGACCCAGGGTTTTTGAAGAGAATTAAACACATCAGGCAGGGCTTTGCCGCACGCAGCAGAACGAATACAAAGCTGAGGGTTATAGGTGACAACAATATTTTCGCCTTCAAATCTCTGTGTCTCTGGCATTAGGAGGCCTTATATTTGCTAAATGCAAAAGATGGGAATATTAAATTGAGCATATCAAATATTAAATTTCAAATTGAAAGACATTTTGCCTTTCTGGTTTATTTGGGTTTAGAGGTCTTCGCATCTGATGCCTGCATGCCGACAAGTTCCACCACTGGGATGGGGGTGGGGATTCCTGCCACATACACAGGTTTCATCTCTTTAATGACAAAATCGCCATTGACCAGCTGTCTGGTATCAGGTCCGATAAGAATTTGTCCGGGGACAGCGGCTTCTTCAAGACGGGAAGCCAGATTCACGGCATGCCCAATCACACTATACTCGGCCCTGTGTTCAGTGCCCAGATATCCGGCCACCACTTCCCCTGTGTTAATACCGATTCCCATGCGCAAAGGTTCCAGTCCTTGTTTCCGGCGTGTCTCTGCCACAGCGTCCACTGCGTCCCTGGCCCTTAAAGCTGCTCGGGCCGCGCACAGGGCATGGTTGTCATTGGGAATAGGTGTTCCAAAGAGAGCCAAAATACCGTCTCCCATAAACTTGTTAACGGTTCCTCCTTCCAGATTAATGGCTTCCACAACGCAGGCGAAAATTTGATTCAGCGCCTCCATGGCTCTTTCCGGCTGGACACTGCTGGCAAAGGGGGTGAACCGGCGCACATCAGCAAAAAAAATAGTGGCTGTTTTTCTTTCCCCTTTTTTCCAGAATTCCTGCGGGTGATTCAACACGAAATGGACCACTTCCGGGGACACGAAATGACCGAATGTTTCATTGACCTTTTTCATGCGGGTGAGTTCATGGTAGGCTTTTTCCAGCTCGGTTCTGAGGGACTTCTCATGAGCCAATTCAACTGACAAATGTCGTTTTTCAGCGCAACGCCCAATGCTTCTGAGCAATGTGTCGTCACTAAAGGGTTTGGTCAGGTAGTCATAAGCTCCTTCACGAAGCGCGCCAATCACTGTATTGATTTCAGGGAATCCAGTCATAATAATAATGTCAATACGGCT
Source organism: Elusimicrobiota bacterium (assembly GCA_028278255.1). Classification (GTDB taxonomy): domain Bacteria; phylum Elusimicrobiota; class Elusimicrobia; order FEN-1173; family FEN-1173; genus JANQER01. The sequence continues at coordinate 7,379 of JANQER010000106.1, forward strand.
GCTTTTTGACCGGGCATGTTTCAAGACTTGCATACCATCCACCTGCCCAGCCAAAGACAGATCTGTCAAAACCAGATCCCATTCGTTTTTATCATCGATTAATTCAATGGCCTCTTCGCCTGATTTGACATCTGACACATCATAGCCTGCTTTGCGGATGATGCGTACACACAGATTTCTGACTTGATCTTCATCATCAATGATAAGTATTTTCATGAAGCAGTTCCTGTGAGCGGCTCATGAATCAACGCCGATAAAATACTTTTGCCAAGAAATATCTTCAGACTATTTTGATTCAAGCGGCAGCTGAACAACAAATTCTCTGCCTTCGGGAATTTTGTTGATGTTCAAAACACCGCCGTATTGCGCCATCACAAGACGGCATGAGCCCAGAGACATAAGGGACTCTTCACTGGACTGTGTGTTTGAGCGCCATTGAATCCCGACAAAATCTTTTTCCACTTTGGCCTCAACCAATAAGTGCCCTCCATCTGACAAGCCATCAGCAACAGCTTTGCAGATTTTATAAAAGACCTCGCTGATCTGATTCCGGCTGAGAGACATGGGGGGGATTTGTGGAGGGAGGCGAAATTCCGCATGAATTTGCTTAAATTTTTTGATGTCATCAAAAAAGGTCAATTCTTTTTTCAGCACATCCAATAAGTCTATTTTCTCAATATTGCTGTGATCTGTTTTCAGCCAATGCATCAAATCTTTTGTGAGATACCCGCATTTGCGCGTTGACACAGAAATTCTTTCCAGGTCCTGGCATTGTACATCCGGCAGGGTCCCATGATGAAGCAGGATTTCAGCGCTTCCCAATATCACTGAAAGCTGATTATTGATTGTGTGTATTACCGCGCCAATAACTTGATTCACTGACCGGGCCCTGGTGACAATGGGCTCCATGGTTCTGGACAATATATCAAGATTTTGCCTGTTTTTTTCAAGCGCTGCCTGGGTCATGCGTTCTTTAAAGGACACATTCATTGTGACAGCGGCTGAAAACGCCAATACCAGAATCTTGATCAATAAACCGACTTTTTCAATGTCCACATCGTAAAACAAGGACTCCAGCGAAAAATAGATCAAAAAGGCTGATGGGATCAAAGCGGCAAAGTACACATGTCTTTTTTCAAGATAAAGGCATGCTGTAAATATCGGGAGAAGGTACAAAGGCCAAAAATAGGATTCCTGTCTGCCTGTGAAGGCCAAAATGAGAGTGATAAAAAGACTGTTCACCGCAATAGACACAAAAGGAACCACAAAATTGTCTGCATTTCGACGCAAAAGACGGTGGTACAACAAATTAAACAACATAAAAGCAGCAAAAGCCCATAAAAAATCCGGATAAGAAAACATGGGATTGTCCCGGCCTAAAAAAGCAATAAGACCCATACAAATGGAGAACACAATCTCCTGTTTACGAATAAATTCATGGCCGATGTATTTTAATGACATTAGGATAGTAGACTCCTTTGAAGATGAAATACACGACTATAAGTGTAAATCTTTAGGGAAGCTCCTTCAATAGAAAAATAAAAGAAATTCATTTTTCTATTTTTTAAACTCTGCGACTAGGAATGTGTGGTCTGATGGTTTTTCAAGTTGTCTGGGTCGTTTGTCAATCCAGACATGGCTGAGCTGTTGGGCCATGGGGCGCGTGCCCAAAATCAGATCAATTCGCCAGCCGCGGTTTTTTTCAAAGTTAGAGCGCTGCAAATAATCCCAGAAAGTATAATGCCCGGGTCCTCTTTGTTTTTCTCTGAACAAATCTACCCACATATCTTTTGTTGTGTCATCAAAAGCTTGACGCACTTTTGGGTGAAAACACACGTGTTCGGCGTTGCCTGCCGGGTCCCAAAGGTCAATCTCTGTGGGCGCCACATTCAAATCCCCCATCCAAAGAGCAGGCTGATTTTTTTTAACCGAATGAGAAAAAAAGGTCTGAAGATCAGAAAAAAACTTTAACTTAGCCTGGAATTTAGGGGAATCAACAGCATATCCCTGCGGCACATACGTATTCACCAGAAGGACATGATTGAATTCAGCTGAAATAAAACGGGCCTCTTCCTCAGAACTTTTGGGACACAGTTTGGTTTGCACGTTTGTCAAAGGGCTTTTTGAAACAAAGGCAACACCGTTATAGCTTTTCTGTCCTTTATAGACCACATGCCAGCCAGCGTGCAAAAAAGGTTCTTTGGGGAAATCCAGGTCAGTGACTTTTGTTTCTTGAACAGCCAGAATGTCCGGTTTTTCCTTTTGGAGCCAATCCAAAATAATGGGCAGCCTGGCTCTGATTGAATTGGCATTAAAAGTGGCTATTTTCATTTTTGGCATTTTTGCTTCCCTTGTTTAACGGCATATTTTTTTCTAAAAAAAGCTGTATTTCATTGGCAGCCAAAGAATGGGCCAGCTCATTCGGGTGAGAGTCATATGGCCCCATGGTGAGAATATCGTCAGAGTGTTTCTGATATAATGGCAGCAAATCCAGACAAGGGGTTCTCAATGCTTTGCAGTATTGGCTGATCTTATTGTGGACAGGCCCAAAAATTGACTCATTGGATATATCATGCATGTAAGGAAATAGGACCACCAACAAGTGTCCCTGGTTATTCCCACATAAATCACGTATCAATTTCAGTCTTTTCTTTTGAATATCCCACAGAGGGCTATGATAAGCGTTCAACATTTTATCAAAAGTGGTTGAAAGCAATGATTCATAGTGGGCTTGAAAGCGATAAAACCAAGTATTCAAAAAGAAACTGTGTTTGATAGCAAAAGGCAAAGTTCTGTATTTTTCCCATAAGGATTCCATGCTTTTCTGGTAATTTGTCATCAAATCAGTGATGTCATTGACAAAATACACCAAAACGACAAGGTCCAATTCATAACCTTTGACAATCAACTGTTTAAGAACAAAATACTGGTCACCTGTGTCGTGCCCGGCTCCAGCCATCACATGGGTTTCCCATTCTTTCCCTTTTTTGGCGCCTATGATGTTGACAAAGCGGTCATTGACATTGACAATGCCTGTGCCGGCTGTGATTGAATCTCCCAGGAAAGTCATCCGACGTTTCCCGGACGCACGTTTTCTGGTGTAATCTTTATTGTCACGTGCGCCGATATTATTGAAGTGAAAGTGCCTTTTATACCAACGCGATGTGGCACGGGAAAAACCAAAAAAATCCGTGGCATCATAAATGAAGCGATAATAGCTCTCAAGCAGCAGGAAAACACTGGCGCATAAAAAAACAAAAAAAAGAACATTCCCTGTTATAAGTTTCAAGACATATAAGGGCCCTTTCGCCGATGATCTGCCGCGGAAAACAATAAAAAACAAACCAAAGGCCAAAAAGGGCAAAAGAGCCGCAACCGTATAAAAAGAAAAATCATATAAAGAATTAACAGACATGTTCTATGTGTTTAATTTATTTTTATGCCGTCTGGATCGGCGCTTTTTTTGATGACGAATCCGTGCTTGCTGCCTGAGCCTTTCCGACGTGTGCGGAGAAAGACGCATTTCAACCTGGTCAGCCAGTTCGCGCAAAGCCAAAAAACGATTCACAGAGCGCTTCCTGTTATGATGCGCGCTGACCACAAGGCCAAGGCAGTCATAGCGAAGAAGAACCCTGTTGGATGTCTTATTTGTTTTTTGCCCGCCAGGGCCGCTGCCCTTTGTGAACTGCTCCTGCACTTGTGTCAAATCAATTCCCAAGGACAAAAGACGTTCTTTCAGGGCGTTTTGTTTTGAAAAAGAGACATCTCCGAATTCGCTGAATTTCATCAAAGCGCGCCTTTTTTATTGAAACGGATTCTGCCTGGAGGCTTAAGCACCTGAATAGTCACGTAAAATGTTTTAAAAAGATTGAATGCGCCAGACACCATCGTCATCAAGCACAAATTGAACGTGCACCCCTTGCTGCACGCCTTCAATAAACACTTTGCCGTATAGAGTGGCAAATGTGGTTCCAAAAATATCTCTCAGCTTATAATCGCCTGAGAGATTGTTGGCCAGTTCAGGGAGGCGGTCCCCAATGGATTGAAAGGTGGTTCTATAGTTTTTGCGTTTCTTGGCGCTGAAATGCTGCAAAGATTTGGTCATATTGCCTGAAGAAAGAGCATACAGCATATTTTTCCATGTTTTTATCAGGGCTTTTTCCAATAAAACCCTGTCAATTTGCGGCGGTTTATATTCAATTTCACGAAAAGCGCTTATGACAGCTTTTCGAATAAAGGGATCATCATCCTGCAAGGCTTTTTTAAGAACCGGAAGAGCTGTCTTGGCCTCAACCCCGATTTCTCCCAATGCCCGAATGGCTTCCAGTCGAATGCATAACTCTTTGTGTTCAACAGCTTTGATCAGTGCTCGAATGGTTTTGTCTCCTGAAGGAGGAAGCCCTTTTAAAATCGTATCGGATATTTGAGTCAATTGAGGATTCCCCTTTTTCAGAAACCGTATCACCAAAGGGATGGCATCTTCTTCAGCGAGAGTGATATATTTCATGACTTTGGCGGCGCCTTCGCGAATGCGCGGATCTGTATGGGTCAATGCTTGAAACAAAGAGGGAATGGCTGTGGGTCCTTTTTGCAATAGATTGATAATGGCATGGTAACGAACAGTATTGTTTGTGCTTCTTAAGTCTAATATCAAAGCCTGCACATCATCCTGACTGGTGGGGATCACTTTTTTCCTCTTTTTCCCTTCGGGGGCCTTGTCTTTTTGGATAAAACGAAGAAAAGAGTGGTCATTGCCAAACTCAGCCGGATTGATTTTATTCAAAGCCATAATCGCCCACATGTGAACATCCTTGTCAGTGTCATTTTGAAGCGCCAAAAGTGCCTCCACAGCGCTTTTGGCACCAGGCCCAATCATGCTCAAAGACTCAGCCGCAGAAGCGCGTTTATGCGGCATGTCACTTGCCAAGGCTTCAATCAAGGATGGCACGGCATCTGATCCAATCAATGAAAAAGACGCCACTGCCCGATCGCGCACACTTTTGTCTTCATTTTCAAGGGCTATAATCATCCAAGGGAGTATTTTTTGCTTGGTCATCTTGTTTGCTTTGATGAGTTTCCGTTGAGCATCCAGTCGGATATGTGGCTGGTCAGACAAAAGCTTTTGGTCAAACCGGGTGCACCCTGTAATGATGGACAACAAGACAATTATCAATAAAATCAACTGGCTGCTGACAGATATTTTGTGGGGGGAAGTGGCTGGATTCATCAAAATATTTATCTCCGCTTTGTTTGTCTCTATATATAATATGAGATATTAAACAAAAATGACAATACCCTTTTTAATAAATAACCAATAACCAAGAAACAATAACCAAATAAACCTCAATAACCAGGGGACAATAATCAAACAAGTTCCAATCACCAATGATCAATCATCAAAAACCAAGTATTTGTTTTTTGGCTGTTGTTGCTTGGAATTTTACATGTATTCCCACGCGCTTTGATGGCAGCCATGCTGGGAAACATAGTCCAAAAAAGAGGCGTAAAAGGGGTGTCGGCCAATGGTGGCGGAATCTCCGATAACAATCAACAGCCTGCGGGCGCGTGTCATGGCCACATTCATGCGGCGGATATCTTTTAGAAAGCCAACCTCGCCTTTTTCGTTGGAGCGAACAAGAGACACAATGACGATTTCTTTCTCACGTCCTTGAAATCCGTCCACTGTACCGACTTCCACTTCCTTATTCAACATGGTTTTGAGCATCCTGGACTGCGCTGCATATGGCGTAATAAAAGCGACTTGGTCAGAAGTGACCCCTGCTTCCTTGAGCTGCTGCCATAATTTGATGGCCAATTGTGATTCCCCTTCATTTTCACGGCTGTCCATCAATTCATTCCATGCCTCACAGTAGCCAGTTCCTGCGGTGTCCACAAATAGCAGCCTGTTCTGAGTTAATGCGATGAGAGAAACGCCTGGCAGGCCGTCTGCCTGGTGGTCCTTGACAGAACGATCTGCTTCTAATAAACCTTCATAAAAACAGGCGGACGAAAACCCCATAATGGTTTCATTCATTCTATACTGAATCCGCAGAAGTGTTTTTGATTGTTCGGGATGATTCAATTGCTTTTCCATCAGTGTGGTTTTTAAACCCGCTTCTGACGCTTCCTGAGAGTAGATGGTGGGGGGCAATTGAAGAGGATCTCCGGCAAAAACGATTTTTTTCGCAAGAATAATGGGAATCCAGGAAAGAGGTTCAGTGGCCTGGGACGCCTCATCCAAAACAGCCAGGTCAAACCGTTCATTGACCAGAAGCCGGCCAATCCCCCCATGCGTCACCAAAACAACCTGGGCCCTTTGGATGATTTCTTTGCTAATAGAACGCTCAACACTATTGGCTTCTTTCCACAGAGCGCGGATCTCTTTTTTTAAATGCTTATTTTCCTCAGGGGTTAGCCCCTCGCCGCGCTGTTGCGCCCGCAGCCTTTGTGTGGCCATCCTTTCACGCTGCTGGTACAAATCACGGATATAATGTTGATCAGCATGTTCAGCCATTTGCGCCATGAGCGTGGCATGACGCAGGCTTTCCAAAGTACGCGCCGGATGCCCCATGCGCACCACCCGCACATCCGCTTCAATCAATTTTTCCAGCATATTATCAACTGCAATATTCGAAGGCGCTGAAGCCAAAACTTTTTGACCGTTTGCCACGGCTTGTCGAATGATCTCAACCAACACCGTTGTCTTGCCTGTGCCCGGGGGGCCATGAATAAGGGCTGTTTCTTCTGCCGACAGTGCCATGTCAACAGCTTTTTTTTGAAAAACATTCAACTGTTCATTTAAAAAAGTGATGTCAGGCACAGCGTTGAAAGACGGTGGTTTTTGCCCGCGGATCACATCCCGCAGATGGGCCAGTTTCCCGCTGGCATCCCTGGCAATATTCAAAGCCCGCCGCATGCGGCGGTAAGTGGCATCTGTGCCCAATAAGTCGATTTCACAGTGTCCGGGAGGAAGCTCCACCAGTTCCTTGTTGAGCGCCACGCTGACCCGATAATCCTCCACATCATAGAGTGTGCCTTCGAGGGTCAGCTCATTGTCAAACACAATGCGGACAATGTCTCCCTGGTCCATGGCGTGAAAAGGCGCTAAGGATTCATTATCCGGCGGCCGGGAAAGCACCAAAAGCGGCAGCCCGCCGACCCCCACATCTTCTTTTTCAATGGTCAGTTTGGTGACTGTCTTGCCAAGAGACTCACGCACTTCCACAGGCCAGCGGTCAAGCTCACGCTTGTTTTCTTCTATTTCCGCATCACGTTCAACCTCAATCAGGTTTTGTAGCAAATTAAAATGGTTGATCACATCACTCATAGGGGAGCATTGTATCATGCCCCTATGGCGAAGTCAATTTTTACACTGTTGATCACCATGAACAAAAAAAGAAAGAAAAACCAATGGGCTCAATTTGCAGTTTGCTATAACAAAAAACCCCTTCGGGCACTCGGCAGAGATTCGCCCGAAAGGGTTTTCCTATAACGGAGGGGGGAGT
>JANQER010000014.1 GCA_028278255.1 Elusimicrobiota bacterium
GGATGTAAAATCGGCATTATGCCGGGATATATTCATCGACCCGGAAAGATCGGGGTGGTGTCCAGGTCCGGCACTTTGACTTATGAGGCTGTGTGGCAGTTGTCGCAGCTCGGGTTAGGACAATCCACTGTGGTGGGGATTGGCGGCGACCCTGTGCAGGGGATGGGTTTCAAAGACATTTTAGAATTGTTTGAGAAGGATCCTCAGACAGAGGCTGTGCTGTTGATCGGCGAGATCGGGGGCACAGCAGAAGAAGAAGCTGCGCAGTATGTCAAAACCCATATGACCAAACCCCTTTTTGCGTTTGTGTCCGGCAGAACAGCCCCGCCTGGCAGACGTATGGGGCATGCCGGCGCCATTGTGGAGGCAGGCGCACGTGTTTCTCGCGGAACAGCGAATGAGAAAATAGACATTTTAAAATCCGCCGGCGCGACCGTCATTGATTCCCCGTCTGATATGGGAAAGACAGTCTATAAAGCTTTGTAGTAGGGAACGGTCGCGACCGTTCCCTACAGTGCAACTGTTTGTTTTTTGTGACTGCTCAGGTCCACAAAGAAAATACATTGGAACCACGGATACACACGGATAAACACGGTGAATCATTTGCAGATATTTTTTAACTTAAAAAAATCATAGTATTTTCGTTTTTACCGTGTTTATCCGTGTTCATCCGTGGTTGCCTGAGTGGTTACTGTTTTCAATCAAAAATCGGTCGCTGCGCGGCGACACTTCTGCTGTGCGTCCTTGCAGACGCTGGCGCTTTGCAAGGGCTTGCTAGCGCAGTCGCAAATCAAAAATCAAAAATTAAAATATAAGGTGTGCTGTGAACAATAAGCGGGATGATGTCATGGATTTTGATGAGGGGGGTGTCCGGGAATGGCTTGAGACCAATGGGCGAGGCGCGTACGCCATGGGGTCTGTTTCCGGGGGATTGATGAGTCAGTCTCACAGCCTGCTGACTTTTCCGCTTCGGCACCCTGATTCCTCAAAAGTTGTCAGGCTTTTTCAAACCGTGAATCGTCTTGAAGAATCTGTTTTTGTCGGTCATGCTTGTGTGGGGTGTTTGTCTCCCAATCAATCGGGTCCTGTTTGTCATCTGGAAAATTTTCATCTGGACCCTTTCCCTGTTTGGATGTATTCCCTCTTGCCTGTCAAAATTGAAAAATCTTTTTTTCTGCGCTACGGAGAAGACACTGGTGTCACGCTTTATCGGCATGTGTCAGGGCCTGAGATTTTATTAAAAGTGCGGCCGCTTTTGATCAAACAGGACAGCGGGAGCAACCATCCTGCATGTGCTGAGTTGAAAGACCGCGTGTCTGTAACGTCTCAATGGATCAAAATGGCATTGACCAAGGATGTGTCAGCCTGCCTGGGATCACAGCAGGCTGTTTTGACACAAGACAAGGAATGGGTGAAGGGAAAAGAAGACCTTTTTTGTCCCGGCGTGTTTGAGTTTAAAATGAAACCAGGCGAGACAGCTGCTTTTGTTGTCTCAACAGCAGAGAGAAATGCATGTGATGCGGTCCATTGGGCCCGTCATGAAAGAATGCTGCGCGGGACAATTGTCAAACAGTCTTTGGTGCGCGGCCCTTTGACAGATGCTTTGGTTTTGGCAGCGGATCAGTTTGTTGTGTCTCATGAGGAAAATGTCGGTATAAAAGCAGGTTATCCTTGCGAAAAAGAGGAAAGCCGCCAGTCCTTTATGTCTCTCCCGGGACTGTGTTTGGCCACAAACCGTTTTGATGAAGCCGGCAAAATTCTGGCGCGTGTCTCACGTCAGGTGGACAGAGGGATCTTCCCCAATCACGAACGACTGTTGAAGTCTCAGTCTGTGGATATGCCCTTGTGGTTTGTTTGGGCTGTTCAGTGTTATTTGAAGGCAGCGCATGACCAGGCAGGGGTACGGCAGTGGATGCCGTCTCTTCAAAAAATTGTGTCCTTTTATGAACATGGGACACCCGGCGGGATTCATATGGACCGGGACGGATTGATTGTTGTGCCGGATGCTTGGCATGACACAGCTGACCCTTGTTTCACTTGGATGGGTGCGCGCACAGGAAAACCAGTGGAGATTCAGGCGCTTTGGTATAATGCGCTTCAATTTATGGCTGAACTGGATTTGAAGTTCAATGAGACTCTGCACGGTTATGACAAGCTGGCTTCTATTGCCAGGAATAATTTTAATGAGAAATTCTGGAATGCCTCTGATCATTATCTTTATGACCGGATAGAAGGGAAAGCCAAAGACCCGGCTGTGCGTCCCCATGCGCTTTTTGCCGTGAGCATGCATTATGAGATATTGGAAGAAAAATATTTTAAACCAATGATTGACACAGCCCGAAAAAATCTTTTAACGCCTTATGGACTCTTGTCCTTTTTTTGTGCGGGCCCGGACGATGGAGCCGGAGAATCCGTGCCTCCAAGAATTGCTTTCCCTTTGTTGATGGGATGCTTTTTGACTTCGTATGTCAAAGCGTATGGGTCCAGCGAAGAAACAAAAAATCAGGCAGCGGCATGGCTGATGCCATTGCTTGAATATTTTTTGAAAATCGGGCCCGGGGTCCTGCCTGAAATGGTGGAAGCAGATCCGCCCTGTCGGATCAGCGGATGTTTGTCCTATTCCGGTAGCGTGGGTGAAGTCTTGCGGGTGATTTGGGAAGAAGGGCTGGTGTTGTGATTTTTGATTAAAAACCATCAATACATTGGAACCACGGATACACACGGATGAACACGGTGAATTATTTGCAGATATTTTTTAACTTAAAAAAATCATAGTATTTTCGTTTTTACCGTGTTTATCCGTGTTCATCCGTGGTTGCCTGAGTGGT
>JANQER010000132.1 GCA_028278255.1 Elusimicrobiota bacterium
ATATCTTCCAGTCCCAGTTTCTCACACTGACCCAAAACAGTCTCAATCTGTTTAACCGCAAAATCATGATATTTACTTACTGAATCAACACTATTTAAATTCTCAACAGCCAACGCCATCTCCACCAATGCTCTGGCCACTTTCAAAGCCTCTTTTCGAGCCTTGTTATCCGCGTCTTTTTTCAGCCTTTCAGATAGAGACTTAGCCTTCTGAACAGACCTTACCTCAACCCCATCAAGCAATTCCATGGCTTCTGACTCAGAAAACCCCACTTGCTTATATTCTTCTTCATACTTTGGATCATTCACAAAACTTATCATCCAATCTTTAACACTTTTCAACATAGACACAGAAATCTCAAATTCTTTTGCTATCAACAAATTCAAAAGCCGCGCCCGCACACAATAAAAATCATCTGCTTCATTACTCCCCGTCTTAAGAAGACGATCTTTTTCCAAATCATTCAGCCATTCTCTATTTTCTACAACTCGATCCAAACCGTTAGCCACATCACCAACGGAACAAGTACGTGCAATAACAGATTTCTCAAGAGCTTCCTTCAAACCATAAAACATCTCCCAATCCATGGTCAAATTCTTCCCAAACTTATCCACCAAAAGCACATCAATATGAAAATCATCAACATGCACATCACCAACATTTCTCATCTTACTCAACTTTGCCATGGCATGCTTAAAGTCTTTTCTAATCCTACCACGATAAATCTCCTCAAAAAGGCCCATTATTTCATGCAGTTTCCAATTTTTCTTCTGCTGCAAACCAATCCCAAAAAACAACTTGGCCACTAGCATCTGCCTGGCATTAATCACTCCTTTCTTAAAAAGCACATTCAACCTTCTCCCCATCTCCCTTATATCAAACAGCAACCTATCATCACCCAGTGTCAACGCTGGAAACATCCACTGCGTGACTGGCAGATTGGCCAGAATATTCCATGCCAAGTGGGTCAGCATATGCTGCCCTTGAAACGCATAGAAAATTATTTTCTTCCAAACCTCTAATTTTTCCCATTTCCCCTGACTTAAAAATCCATAACCAAGCCTTCCAGTCACACCAGCCGCAATTGAATAAACAGCGCCAAACAAAGCCCCTTCATACTGCCCATACCCAAAAAGAATTCCTGTGCCTATAAGCGAAGACAAAAGCAACACCCCAATCCCCACCCACAAAACCCCTGCCTGGAACCCTTGCACATCATGATCTGCCCGAAACTCTTTTGGCGCATAACTGCCAAACACCTCATATATATCCCACGGGGACTTCCCAACCTCCTTCACGACATGCCTCCACCATTCCAACAACACACCGTTAACACCAAGCGTCACTCTATTCCACCAATAGTGCAATTCCACATTCAGCAGCACCCCAACCACCAATCCCACACCCATTAACACCGGTTCCCCAAAAAACAAAAAGACAGGAGCTATCGTCGCCCCTGCCAACACAGTCCCAACAACAAACAACTTGATATGTTTTCTTGCTTTTAATTTCCAATGACCAATGTCCAATTTCTCATCTTTATGAACTGATGAAAACACAATCCCGCTGGATGCTGCCCAAGCCAGCACAGCCCACCACACAGACAAAGTACCGCCGGCCAAAATCTCCAGAGCCACCCCGGCAATCAAAAACACATTCCCCAATATTCCGACTCCCCACATCCAAGGCGTCATGTCCCGCAGCTCAGCATTGATCTCATGTTCTGACATGTTCTGTTTCTGCGCATATTTCCTCAAAAACCTGGTAGAAAACAACCCAACAATCGGCACAAAAAACCACTTCTCCCATTGATGCGCCAAATGCGCAAACCTCTCAAAAACAGAAGCCCTCAAACCACGCTTCTCTGGTGTTAACTTAAGAATCTCAATCACATCATTGATCTGATCTTCTGAAAACACCCACACAAAATAAGCCCCAGCCCGCGCCAACTCCAATTCAACTCTTTTTCCCTTTTTTTCCAAAACACCTTTCCACTCACTATTCAAAGGAGAAGCTTTCCTTAACCCACTTTCTCTTAATCTCTTATCAATCATATTTGATGATTCTTTCACATTACACAATTTTTTAATAAAGGTCCCTGTTAAATTAACCTCATTCTTCTTTCTATCCCGCACATCTCCCTTACTCTTCATCACCTCTTTCCAAACAGGAATGTCTTTTTCTTCCATTTTACCCCAACGCCTTAAAGAAAAAGTCTTTTCTCCAAACCCAACACTATAAAGCAAAACAAAATCATTCTCTTTATTCAGATAATCTTTAATCACCACACACAACCCTTTGTCCCAATCACTCTCATCCACCCAAGAAAAACCCACCTTCACTTTACCAAAAGAACAATATTCAGAAGGCAAAGAAAGCAATGTGAACTTCCCCACAAAACGACCCAAATCAACAGTATTTCCAGATCCCCCACTCAATATCACCACAAATTCATCACTATCAACCAAAAACTTCCCAGCCTCTTGATCTCCATTTCTATAATCCTCAAACTTATCCCGCATATCATTGACACGCACATGCTTGGACTCAGCCCAATCAAACAAACCCACTGTCTCTTGCACAGAAAATCCCACTTCAGAAAAAAACTCTTTGGCAAAATCCTTTATCCGCTGTTTTGACTTTTCCTCAACAGACAAAGGAACCCCCAACTCTTTGGCCAAACACAAAATCAAAAGACATGAACGCGCAAAATAAAAATCCTTTGACTCCTGCAAACCCAATGCAACAAGCGCATCCTTTTGTTTATCCGTAAACCAATCTTTAGACTCATACACACTTCTTGCCGCTCTCACAACATCCTCTTGTTGCAACACCCCTGTTCTCAAACCCTCTTTAATGCCCCCAACAAAATCACCAAATAAATCCATATTCCGCACAATACTCTGCTTAAACACCTCAGCTAAAAACAAATCCACATCAAACACATCTGATTCACCGGCCAACTGCCATGCCTCAACAGATATCTTATACTTAAGCTTATGCCTCACTTTTCTATAAACCTTTGCCTTCAGCTCCCTAATCCTAGCCACTTCAACCCCTAAAAGATCACTCAATTCCTGAACTGACCATCCCTGCGCCAAATCAAAACAAAAAATCAACTTCTCTCTTAAATCAAATATATTTTCTTTCACAGCCTGTCTGGCAACCCATGAAAAATACACGTCCTCAGGCACACCACTTCTCTCTTGTATTTCCCTATCAAGCAACCTCTCAAAAACCACACCACTCTCTTCATCTGCTTCACCAAAAAGGCTTTTATCTTCCTCTGCTACCAACAGGTCTTTTTGCTCAAACACCTGCGCCTCTTGTCTTAACCCCTTTTCCTGATCAATTTCTTTTTTATGAGGCGTATAAAAAAGAGCATCTTGAATTGTAAAATCCTCATGCACATCTTGGCAAAGATGATCCAATACATTAAAATTCTTAAAAAGCAAAGAAAACTTCAAAGGCACCTCTATTCCATGCTGAAACATCTCCACCATAATTTTCAAAGTTATCTCATTCAAACCTGACAAACCACTGACACGCGCAAAAATCTCATCAGCCACTTTCTCCAAATCTGCTTGACCATCTGCCCCAAAATAAGACACAAACAACCCAATCCTCTTGTGCAAATCAGACTCAAAAAAAGCACTTGTCAAGAACGCCACATCTGCTTGACTCAACCTCAAATACATTCCGCGATCCAAAATCGCCACATGCCCATCATCTGTTAAAAACAAATTCCCAGGAGACACATCAGAATGCACCAACACCTCCTCTTCCCCTTGTTCCATCCCTGTGATCTGCGCCACATAATGCTGCACAGCCAAAGACATAATCTCTTTTTTCCTCTCCACACCAGATTCATCCTCAACAATTACATGCTTAAATGTCTGTCCTTTCATCTTCTCTTCTCGATGAATCCGCTTGGTCTTTGCAATTGTCTGAGGCACAACCACATGACTCTCCCACTCTTCTGAAGGCCGCCATCCGCCATTGGCATTCCACTTCTCTCTAAATCGCTCATCATCAGCTTCAAATCCAGAATCTGACAATTCCTGTTCTACCCATTCCTGCAGCATCCCAGGCAATTGAAGCGCCTTTTCATAAGAGGCATCAGCTTCTGCCAATTGTCTCAATGTTTTTTCAATAATCTCAATAGACGAATTCGCCAAACAAAGTGCATTCGGATTCAAAACTTTTACCACCTCTTCAGTTCCATCTTTCATCAACACCTCATACACTGTAAACAAAGACCCTCCGCCAATACGATCGCCCAACTGATCTATCTTCTCCGCATAAACAGGATCTTCTCTTTCAATGGTTTTCCAAGCAAATACTTTATGCTGCCCTTTCACATTATCAAACACATCAAACAACTCCTCTCTATAGTTCCCAGGAATATCCACCATATGGCACAACAACTGTAAAAACCGCACTCCAGGCGCTCCCAATTGCTGCGCTGACTCACGAATCAACTGAATGGGAGACATCTGAACATCAGTCCTATCCAGAGAATCAGCATTTACGCTTTCCCTGGCCCAATTGTTATTTTCTCTCTCAACATCATCTTCCTCATACCTTCCCATATTCAAATACTTCAAACACAATGACTTCAACTTTTTATGCTCTTGAAAATAACTTTCAAAAGACTCATCCGGGTCTACAACAAAAGATTCATCCGGTTCACTGTCAGGATCATGCAACTCCATAATTTTCTCAGGATGAATATCATCTAAAGTTGTATGGGGAATTTCCACGTTATCCAATTTAAAAGTATGCTTATTGGCCAGATTTTCTGCATAAGGCTCCCAATCTGCCCCCTTAAAACCTGCCCGTGCCACACCGATTCTAGACCGAAGCAATGGCTCCAGCATCAAAAACAACTCATCAGAATCTACCCCCACAAAAACGGTTCTGTAAATATCATAAATTCTTTTTTCAAATTCGTTTGTAGTCCCTTTTTCAAAACAAACAAAATTATCAAACAGCTTATCCAAAACACCAATCCTATGATCTCTTTGCTTTAACAAACCACCCATTTCCCCTAACAATAAAACACGCAGCAAAGCATATCGTCCACCCAAACCCAAACTATAAATACTTTTTAACATACCTTCTGGTGACATCAATACTATTTTTTCATATACAGTTTCAACTTTCCCATATTCCGTTTCATACTTCACGGTATCTTCAATATCTTCAAAATCGTAATTAATTGCATCCATAATAACACCACCCATAAACAACCACCACACATTCACCAAACGTTCTTTCAAAGGCTCATCATATTTTTCAGGCAAACTTGTGGTCACCAAATCAAAAAACAAATCCATACGGTCTGTTTTTTTCAACAAAATCTCGCTCACAAATTCCAGGCCAACACCCATCCCCAGCCTTTTCGGATCCAACATCTGACGCCACACATCATCAAAAGCTCTTTTAAGAGATACAAAATCTTCCTTTGACCTGGCCATCTTATCCAAAAGCTCAATAGTTTCCAAATCCCCAACCCTGTCCTGCGCAGTGTATTTATAACAAGCCATATCCAAAGCTTCGTCAAACGTCAAACCCTGTAAAATTCTTTCCAATAAAACCTTTTGAAATGTTTGCTTGACAATCGAATCCCTGACAAAAAAACCTGCCATAAACATTCTTTCATAATATTGATTTCCGTCTTTTTCACACAAATCCAAAACGCGTCTTGCCTGAGCCACAATTCTTTTTCCAGCCTTAATTTTCATTTTAATAATTCCAACCTCATAGTCTTCCCTATTTTTTAATTTTTTGAGTAAATATTGAACCGGCCATTTTTGCAAAAAGTTCTCCATCAGACCAAAAAAAGCATCTGGGTCTTGCTTCTTTTTTTCCAACAATTCATCCAACTTCTTCATCATTAAAGCCTGACAAATATAATTATCCTCCAAACGCAACCGACTTGATTGAAGAAAAGGTTTCCTTCCAAAGATCCTTTCAACACCTTTGAAATCACGCACCACTTCAGCCAATTCATTTATCTGCTCAAAAGTCATATTTTGCAGTCCACTATCAACCACACTGACAATCAAATCCTCATATTCTCGTTCATTTCTGGCAGCCAACTGAAAAACACGCACACATGTTTTCACTTCATCAAAAGACCTATTCTCCCGCAATAACATAGGCTCAAGAAATTCGTATATATCCCCAAACCCTAAAGCATCAACCATATCAATCCAGATTTTTTTCTGATTTTGATCTTTTAAAGAAACCTGAACATCCGGCTTAAAATATTTTCTCATTATCTCTATTCTAGAATCCAAACAAATGCGGCCAGACTCACAAACACGCTTAAAATCTTCTTTTTCCCACATCTCATTTAATTTTTCAAGAGCTTCTAATTTCAAATCACAAAATCTATAACGCACTTTTAACGCATCCGCCACTTCCCAATAAGAATCATCCAATTTCTCCATGTCATCAAGATTCAAGGCTCCCCTGATCACCAAATGACTCCACACCCAATCCACATAGTCAGCGCCACTTTCATCTTCAATAAAATCCTCAGCATGCGCAAAATTTTCAAAAATAACATCTGCCACTTTTTGACACCCTTGCAAATATCTTCCCACATTCACAGAATCATCCTCATTCTGATAACACACAAAAGATTCATTGGCCAGCCAAACAAAAAAACGAACATATTCAACATCCCATTCATCTTTTGTTTTTTTATTTTTTTCCCTTGTCATTGCCCCGATCTGAATTAAACCTCTAAACACATCTGCGCACAAACCCAAAGGATCAATTCCAGACTCTGCAACTGCTGACGACAAAAACCGCTTAAATTCTTTTTTAATCTGACTGATGACCGGATCCTTTATTTGATTCATCACTGCCAATCTCTTGCCATCTTTGTCATAAAAAACCGGCAAAGACGTCTGTTCTGTCAGAAAAATCACTTTGGCCATCCTCCTTTCTTCATCAGACAGACTCTTAAATCTCTCTTCAAATTGTGCATTCCAAGTCCTGGTCATTCTCCTAAAAACTGATTCACAAGAAGCCAATGTGCTTTCATAATTCACAAAATGCACTTGATTGTTCAACCCCCTCAATTCACAAATCTTCTCAAAAACAAAACCCATTGCCACCTCTAAAACAGGCATATCTGCCTGATCCAAATACTGCTCTAAACCAGACAACCAATCCTCCTGATTCGCATAATCAATTGACCTCAAAAATGTGGGTGGATGTTTCAATAAATACCCCAAACCCTGTTTATAATTCTTGTTTGGCAAATCCAAATCCATTGGCAAATCACACAATTTCCGGTCAACAGACACAAAATCCAAAAATCGCAAAACAGTCTTCATATTCAAAATCCGATGATTCACATCTCCATGTGCCAAATCCCAGCCAACACCACTGGGGTTTTTTTGCATCAAATCACGCAGCCTTTCATGAAAAACAATGGCTCCCAATGGATTGGTCTGCCTTTGGGGATCCCCTGCCTGATAAAAAGCCTTCATATCAGCTTCATATTCTGCATACCGCACCATACCCACAGCCTCTAACCATGACTCTCTTTGCGCGCTCTCAATCGCAGTGATATGTCCCTCTAAAACATGATTCAACTCATGCAAGAGCACATGATCCAGTTCCTCCACATGTTCCACAAATGCAAGCAATTCCGGAGTCACCACAATGGTCCCATTGGCAAAAGCCATAGCATTCACACCTTCTCCGCGCGCTGCCAGCACCTCCACTTGAGGCAAATGCACCTCTGGACAACCAGTCAAAAGCACTGCCATTCTTTGTCTCACAAACTCAACAGCCTTATGATCATCTGGCAAAAACCCATAATCCACTTTCATTAAAAGCAAATCATCATGAGAATGAACAATCTTTTTTTTATCCAAAGGAACTTCTGTCAAACTCTCTTTCCCAGTTGTCCACACAGGAATAAAACGCTTGCCAGTTATCAATAACAAAAGATTAGATACCCCATTGAGCAATACAGCATGAACCAAAATCTGCGGGATATGAAATACATACCCAATACCCAAAAACAGCTTCTCAAACACACTCAAACCCTGGTCTTCAGCGCTTCTCAGAATGTGAAATCCACCCCATCCTGTCACAACAGTTATTGATGCCAACAACCAACCCAAAACATCATTCACCCCAACAAACACTGACAAAACCACCATAGGCGTTAAACCCAGCATCAGCCATCGTCCTGCTTTAAACATCACCTGCTGATGTCTTGGCATTGATTCCAAAAAATGATCTGCATCATACCCTGCACCAGAATAAACCCCAAACACCTCCCATGGGTTCAAAGGCCCCATAACCAACTCAGCCACCCGATTCACAACCCCAGCCCCGTAATTCTGCTTTAACTTTGACAACCACCCCCACTTCTCAGAAAGCCATTGCATTAACTCATAACTGGTGGTGGGTGCATAAGCATCATTGTCTAACCCCACCAATTCTCCTTCACTCATCTGAGCACACACAACACCTTTGCTGCCATTTGGGCTCTGCGCAATCACCTGCACAATTCTATTTTTAACTTCTATCAAAATCCTCCACCCTGTAGAAAAAAACCGCTGCACAGCCTGCACAACACTCTCCTGGTCTGAGCCCAGCTGCACAGCCATGCTCCCGGCAGCTGATCCCATTTCACGAAAAACAGAAAGCCCCATGGGATTCTGTGCCAAAAACAGCTTCTCTCCTTCAAATAACTTTTCCAAAGGCGTTTTCTCCTGAGCAAACACACTCAAATAAGAAGATCCATGAGCCGTCTCCACTTTCCTGATTTTTGGCGTCATCACCACAGTGGTCATGCCGGCTTCAGAGAGATGCTTGGTAATTCCAGGGGTATGGAAGCCGCCCGCCACAAGAATCGTCAAAGGCGATTTTAGTGATTTTTGATTTGCGATTTTTGATTTGCGATTGAAAACCTTATCAACATCAAGATCCCATTCTTTGATCAAGTTAGCCACCATCAACTCATCCCGCGCTTCAGCGTGTTTGTAGAAGTTTTCAAAAGAAGAAAAATCTGGTATTGTCATGCGTTGTGCATCGTAAGCATTCGTAACGGCAAGATCTTGTGGCCTGTGGTCTATGGTCTTCGGTCTTTGGTCTTTTGTCTGTTTTTTATATTCCTCCCATTCCTCTGTTGTTAAAGAAAAATTGACAAGTTTACTCATCAAATACAAATGCTTTGCCTCTTGAACAAGCTGCCTCTCTTCTTCTGTCTTCACCAAAGCGCTATAAGCCAATTTTTCCGCTTGCCCAATCTCCTTAAACAAATCTTGCGCCTTAATCTTGTCAGACAACAATGCATACTGAACATAATCATTCATCGCAGGATAATGAGACAAAGACACCCCTGCTTTCCCACATATGCCCAACAACGCCTCATAAAAATCTCCATGCTGCATCTGCCCGGTGCGATAAGCCACACCCCAATGAACCAACTGCATCACATCTTCTTTCCCCAGTTTTCTCACCAACTGCTGAATCACCTGTGTCCGCTCAGCCTGCACAGCCTTAAAATCAAGTGACTCCTCCATATCCAAAGCCCTCAAAAACAAACCAATACCGGATTTGCCTTTATAAGGTTTTACTTTGGATTTTGAGCTTTGAGTTTTGGATTTATTTACCAATGTTCTCACATATTGACCGAGACGAATTTTGTGACTGTGATAAGATTGAACCTTTTGATCAAATTCTTTAAGGGCAGGATTAAGTATTCTCTTTTTCTTTTCTTCTGTTTTCTCCTTTATCTCTGCCAGCTGTTCACGCACAACCGGCAATTGCTCTTGCGCCGCACAATACGCCTCCACATTGGCTTCATAATGTGTCTTGTCGTCAACCCCAATATAACTAAGCGGGTCAAGAGAAGAATGCATGATCCCTGCATAGGCTGCGCCTGAGATCCTGCTCTCCTTCAAAAAATAATCAGCTACTTTCCTCACCACATCCTGATCAGGAAACGCATGAAACGCAGAAAAATCAAATCCACCAAACGCCCCCTCTAAACCAACAACCCCCACTTTCTCACGCAAACACTGAATCAACCCAGCAATGTTCTTTTGTGCATCATGATTTTGATGCACATCCTGAACAAGCACAACTGTATGGGAGGGTTTTGTGTTTAACCTTTTAGCAGGAACAATCTCACGCACAATGCCATATTGAGACGGAATAGATTGAATAATGGAAGACACCTCTGAAGAAAACCCTTTTGGCAGGCGGGTTTGAGATTTTTTGGGAATACTTGAGGTCAAATCAAGCGGCTGACTCTGCACAGTGGGAAAGCTTTGATAAATCTGTTGGGCATTGGGAGGCAAATTGACAAATTTTTCTGTTTCAACTCTTAGCGGGCTGGCCCGACGACCCTCTTTGCCTTGGATCGCTTCAACAGCTCTCTGCCTCTCTGCCCAAAAACCTAACTCAGGCTGATAAGCAAGCACACAGTTGGTCGCCAAGAACGCCGCACTCACCAACACACAAATAAATTTTTGAAATCCCATCCCAAATCTCATAACACCTCTAATAAACTAAAATATAGAGATAATTATAAGATTTGTATCTTAAGAATATCTTAAGAAGTTGTAACGTATATGTAATATTTATATGTAATATTGCATATGAATGGGACATATATAACTATAAAAAATAAAGAACTTCGATAATCAGCGTATTTCCTATAGACTCAGCAGAGCGCCAAGCTTATTCAGGACCTCATACATGACTGATTCCGGACTTCTGCAGCAAAACCGGGCGTTTCTGGCGCGCCAGTCAAGGTTTTTGACTTGGTCCGACAGAACAACACCGGAGATTTTATGGCTTACGGAGACAGGCACCTCAAATGGATAGTTTTTGATCTGAGACGTAATGGGGCAGAAAACAGCCAAACCCACCTTCCTATTATATGCCTCTGGCGACAAGGTCAGAGCAGGCCGATGCCCGGCATGCTCATGACCGGCTTGCGGCGTAAATGTAAGCCAAACAATATCCCCGCGCTTTGGGCAATAAGGGCGGAACATTACCAGGACTCCTGCCCGGCCGCACAACCCCAACCATATTCAGTGTGCCTGTTTTTCTTTGTCACGCCCTTGAGCAACTGAGCCAGTGAGTGTTTTTTCTGCGCTTTTGGCTTTACCACCATTTTTCCATCAACAACAACAACCTCCACAACGGATCCTTGGTGCAAATGAATATCTTTTGCAAAAGAACCGGGAATCCGCAGAGCCAAACTGTTCCCCCATTTCTGAACCGTAGAAGTCATACCAACACCTCCGAAAAATGTATATACAATGAGTATACATTGATCCAAAAAAATTTGCAAGAGGATTATTCAAAACACACGCGTCTGTTCATCCCCTTGAAACTTTCGACGAAAAAATACCGGCACATTTGTTAAAGATTTTATCGGTTTTGCATATGCTTTGTAGCCTGCCGATTTATCGGCGCTCTTCTGAACAGACGAATTCTACCACTCGTCGATAAATGACTATACTGTTTTGAAATACGCCGATAAATCGGCAGGCTACAAAAATCAAAATCATTTTACCTCTTTGCCGCAGGGCCAGGTTTCAAAAGAATCATAATCCTGGCCATCGTCAATGGCCGGGCAGTAGGGGCGGCGCGGCACTGAGACTTTCACTGTGCCTTGGCAGGTACCGCTTTCATTGGTGGCTGTGAAATGTATTTCATACACGCGGCCATTTTTATACCGGCTGCGTTCTGCGCGAATAAGCACCAAATTGTCTGTCAAAAGATAAGCATCCGGCCAAGTATAGCCGTCTCCATATCCATCCACTGGTTCGTCCTGGGTCACGGCTGTGATCTGTATTTGCACGTCACTGCCCATTCCCTTAATCATCACAGGCACCATCCTGTGATTGGGCGGCCACAACCAGTTTGGTTTGGCATAAGCCAGAGAACAATCAGGCGGTGGCTCCACGCAATTCACCACCACTGTCACTTCATCCGGAGCACTGTCCACTGTCCCATCATTGACTATCAGCTGAAACACCAATGTGGCGGAAGAAATACCTACTGGATCATCCCCGCCGCCGCAATGCGGCCAATGATGGCACTTGTGTTTTTTGTGGTTTTTCCCATATTTGCAGGCCGTTGATTGACTGGAAGCAAAGCACTCTTGTGCTTTAGGATCGGCACATTTATTTTGAGAAGAATTTTTAAACTGCGCCTGATGAATCAGGCAGCTACAAAAACCTTTTGATTTATATTTATGGCATTTATATTTTTTGCATTTCCATTTTTTACAATATTTGTTCTTCCACCAATGACACCCATGTCCACAATCTTGATCTGTTTCTTCACATAGCACTGAAGCGTCAAATGTCGGTGTGGAGGATGTGGGATCAGACAATGTGACCTCTGGCCCGCTGATCTGAATCCATTCATAAGTCATTGGATCATTGTCCAGATCATAGCTGCCTGTGCCATCTAAGACCACTGTGTCATAGCTGTTGACTGTTTGATCTGGCCCGGCATCTGACACTGGCGGATTATTTCCAATCTGGTCTTCCACAATCACCTGCGTGGTGTCTGCTGATGTGTCTATGCCGTCATCCACTGTGAGCTGAAATGTGAATGTGCCTCCGGCTGGTCCGACATCCGGCGCTGTAAAACCGGATTGTTCCTGCGTGGGACTGGACAGGACCACTGGGGTTCCGGTCAGCTGATCCCATAAATAGGTGATGGGCTCTGCATCCGGGTCATAGCTGCCTGAGCCATCCAATATCACGCTGCTTCCTTCTGTCACTGTTTGATCAGATCCGGCATCTGACACTGGCGGATGATTGATGTTTTTGACTGTCACATTCACCACATCCGGGGCACTGTCCAAATCCCCGTCACTGACGATCAATTCAAATGTCACGACTTCACCGCCCACGCTCACCTCTGGCGCTGTGAAACTTGGCTGATCCGGATCAGCCAAGTCCAATGTCACACTGGGACCTGCCAGCTGTGTCCAAACATACGTCAAAGGCTCAGCATCCGGGTCAGAACTGGAAGTCCCATCCAATGTCACAGTGCCGCCTTCCATCACTGTTTGATCCGGCCCGGCATCTGCTGTTGGCTGTTTATTGACATTGTCAACCATGACACTCACTGTGTCTGTGGTTGTGTCTATATTGTCTGTGACTGATAAGACAAAGACCAGGGCAGCGCCTGCTGTGCTGACTTCCGGGGCTGTGAATTCTGGATCAACCGCTGTGGGATTGACCAACACAACCATTGGCCCTTGGATTTGCTGCCAATCATAGAAAAGTTCTTCCCCATCCTCATCATAACTGCCTGATCCGTCCAGGTTCACTGTTTCTTCTTCATTCACTGTTTGATCCGGCCCGGCATCTGCCACTGGAATGCGGTTGACATTTTGAACCGTGATATTCACTTCCTGCGGTAAACTGTCCAGTTCACCATCATTGACCGCAAGTTCAAATGTCAGTGCATATTCTGTGGCTGATTCCTGTGGCGCCACAAATATGGGCAGACTGGGGTTTGTGAGTTCAAGACTGACAGCAGGGCCAGCTGTTTGTGTCCAGATGTATGTGAGAGTGCTTCCTTCTACGTCAAAACTGCCTGTGCCATCCAATGTCACTGTGTCCAATTCCATAACCACTTGGTCTGGCCCCACCAAGGCAATGGGTGCGTCATTCACTTCATTGACTGTCACACTCACCGTGGCTGTGTTGTTCCCACCATTCCCATCAACACAGGTGTAAATGAATGCATCTGTTCCAAAATAATCAACATTTGGCGTGTATGTCACTGTGTTATCAGCGTTGATCACCACACTTCCATTGGCGCCCTGGGCCAGGTTAGACACCGCCAGACTGTCACCATCCACATCACTATCGTTCACCAAGACTGTGATCGTCACAGGGATATCCTCGTCAGTCATTGCTATGTCATCTATTGCCACAGGATTGTCGTTGACTGAATTGACCATCACATTTACCACTGCAGAATCCACACCCCCATTTCCATCATCAGCAGTATATTCAAACATGTCTGTCCCATGAGAATTCTCATCAGGGGCGTAGGTCACTGTGTTGTCTGCATTTACCACGACATGACCGTTCGTGCCTTGCGTCACGCTTGATATTGCCAATGTGTCACCATCCACATCAGTATCATTCGACAACACATTAATAATAACCGCAACATCTTCATCTGTGATTGACACATCATTCACTGCCAGTGGATCATCATTGACAGAATTGATTGTCACAGTGACTATTGCTGTATCTGTTCCGCCTTGCCCATCGCTCGTTGTGTATTCAAATGTGTCTGTACCATAATAATTTGTATTGGGTGTATACGTAACTGTGTCATCGGCATTCACCACAACGCTTCCATTCGCGCCTTGCGTGGCACTGGACACAACCAATGTATCCCCATCCACATCACTATCATTTGCCAGCACATCAACAACAACCGACATATCTTCATCAGTCACCGCACCGTCGTCAACAGCCACTGGGTCATCATTCACAGAATCAACTGTCACAGTGACTGTGGCGGTGGCATTCCCTCCATTTCCGTCTTCCATTGTGTAATCAAAAGCATCCAAACCATTGAAGTTTTCATTTGGCGTATATGTCACTGTATTGTCTGCATTTATAACCACAACGCCATTTGTGCCTTGTGTCACACCAGACACAACCAATGTGTCGCCGTCAATATCGCTGTCATTGGTCAAAACTGAAATCAACACAGACACATCTTCATCTGTGATTGCTGTATCATTGACTGCCACTGGATCATCATTTACAGAATTAACTGTTACAGTCACTGTGGCTGTGGCATTTCCGCCATTGCCGTCATCAATCGTATAATCAAAAGCATCGGGCCCATAATAATTTTCATTTGGAGTGTATGTCAATGTATTGTCTGCATTTACAACCACAATACCATTTACCCCTTGCGACACACTGGACACAACCAATGTATCGCCATCAATATCACTGTCATTGGTCAAAACTGAAATCAATACAGCCATATCTTCATCTGTGATTGACATATCATTCACAGCCACTGGGTCATCATTCACAGAGTTAACTGTCACAGTCACTGTGGCGGTGGCATTCCCGCCATTACCATCATCAACCGTATAATTAAATGAGTCTGCACCATAAAAGTTTTCATTCGGCGTGTAGGCAACCGTATTGTCCGCGTTCACGACAACCACCCCATTAGCTCCTTGTGTAGCACTGGATACAACCAACGCATCGCCATCTACATCACTATCATTCATTAGAACCGAAACTGTCACTGGGATATCTTCATCTGTGATTGCTGTATCATTGACTGCCACTGGATCATCATTCACAGAATTCACAGTGACAGACACTGTGGCGGTGGCATTCCCGCCATTTCCATCATCAATCGTGTAACCAAAACTGTCTACACCGTAATAATTTTCATTTGGCGTGTATGTCACTGTATTGTCTGCATTCACAACAACAGAACCGCTCGCGCCTTGCATGACACTTGACACCACCAACATATCGCCGTCAACATCACTATCATTCGACAACACATTAACAATAACCGCAACATCTTCATCTGTGATTGACACATCATTCACTGCCAGTGGATCATCATTGACAGAATTGATTGTTACAGTGACTATTGCTGTATCTGTTCCGCCTTGCCCATCGCTCGTTGTGTATTCAAATGTGTCTGTACCATAATAATTTGCATTGGGTGTATACGTAACTGTGTCGTCGGCATTCACCACAACGCTTCCATTCGCGCCTTGCGTGACGCTGGACACAACCAATGTATCACCATCAATATCACTGTCATTGGCTAAAACTGAAATTAACACAGCCATGTCTTCATTGGTTATGGCTGTGTCATTCACAGCCACTGGGTCATCATTGACTGGTGTCACTGTGAGTGTGACTGTGGCCACATTGGAATCAAACTCACTGTCATTGGCCATAAATGTGAGGCTGTCTGAGCCGTGATAATTGTTGAAAGGCGTGTATATCAGATCAGGGGCTGTGCCAGTCAATGCACCGTGAACAGGGGTAGAGATGACTATATAGGTTAATGGATCATTATCCGGATCTGTGGCAGTCAGGGCAAAGGACACAGGCACGTCTTCTGGCGTGGACACAACAGACTCATGGGCTTCAGGCGGATAATTAAAGTCTAAAACAAAGCTTATAGATTCTATTGTAAGATTTCCAGCCAAATCAGAAGCTGTGGCAGTGAGGACATAGTTGTCTTCCAATAAAATAGGTGTACCACTGATAAATGGTAAACCATTTAACAGAATGGTTTGTGAAGACAAATAAAGATCACTGATAGAAACAACAGGAGTGACTGGTGCCTCATATGCGGCATTGTCCTGCACGCCTGTGATGGTGATAACAGGCAATGTGACATCAATCACAAAACTGATGGACACAGGATTTGGATCGCCTGTTAAAGACGCGTCTCCGTTTCCAGCCAAATCAAACGCGCGCACAGACATTGTGTGCACGCCTTCGGTTTGAGCCTCTGCAGGCATCACTGTTTTGTATTGGCTTGTGGATGGATCATGAATGGGCATCAATTGCCAGGATGTGTTATTCTTATTGTATTCCACACGGTGAATGCCTGAATATTCATCCAAAGCCTGCGCCAAGATGTCAACCTGTTGATTGTGATATGAACCAGCTCCTGGCTGCAAAATCTGCACAACAGGCGGTGTGATATCATTCACTGACACATTTAAACTGTCCAGGGTTTCATAGCCGTTGCCTATATCTGACTGAAGCGCCAGTGTGTAAACACCCAAAGGCAAATCCATGGTGGGGACACTCACCTGCCAAGGCCAGGCATCTCCCACAGCAAGACTGATGGTTTGCTCATAAGAATGATCAGGCATAGGATCTGGATTTAATAACAAAACCCGCACAGGCACATGGGTCAAAGCCAAAGTCCCGGTGTTTGACACTTGCGCTGATACCTGAAACGGCACCCCATGCGGCACAGGATTAAAATCTACCTGAAGGTTTCCGGACAATTCTAAGTGTCCTTGCACCTGAAAAGCAGAAGTGGAAAGAGCCAATTCATTCGGCCCCTTCCACACAGAGAAACGGGCTTCATAAGTTCCTGGAAGAAGAATGAAACACGTTGTGGAAATCTGAACTTGTGTCTTGCGAAACACGCGCTCCATGAATTGTTCATCATGAAAGATCTCAGCGCCTGTGCTTGACAGCACAGAGAAAACAGCTGTGACATCTGTCAGATTCACATTCATACTGTCATTTTTAAGTTGGCCTGTGATGATCACATTTTCGCCAGAAGCATAAGACACCTTGTCTGTGGTCACTTTGGATGACACTTGTTGATCTGGAAGAATGGAAAAAGGCACTGAATCAATAAATGTTTCTCCATCCTGACGTTTTAAAACAACATCCACTGTGTAATCCCCTGCCAAACTTAAGGCCAGCCAGGAAGACACAAAGGTTTGGCTCTCCAGGCCAAAATCAATCAAAGATTCCTGAAAGAGCATTTGTTCCTGATGACCGTCACTGTCTTTCACAGCACAGGTGAGAACAAAATCAGCTGCAGCGCCTGGGTTCACAGCACGCACAGACACATGAACAGTTTCAGAAGACGTGAAAAGATCTTTGTTAATGATCAGCTGCACATAAGGAGACAAGTTGGGAGAAATGATCATTTGTTTCTGGGTTGTGTTATTGGTTTCAGAAGACTCTTCAATCAGGTCATTGGGATCAAGCGACACCATCAATTGATGCAGACCGTCAAACGCAGTGGTGTCCCAGTCCACAGACACAAAAGAACTGCTTTCAGGATCCAAGAACGGGATGGTTTGAACAGAACCAATCAAGTCTTTTGATCCATTGTTTTGTAAGTAAAAAGCCACATCAATGTCATGCGCCGGGACTTGACTGATGTTGTGCACAGCCGCTGTTAATCTCACTGATTCCCCCTGAACCGGATAATGCGGGTAAGCAAAAAACCCATTTTCATCCACCACCAGATCAGCCAAATCAGACAGATCATAAGTCAAATAAATGGGATCAGACGGTTCGCTCATGTTGTCATTGTGGTCAGACGCCACTGCTGAAAACACATTTTCTCCGCTGTCTAACAGCACGTCAGCAAAACGAAAACCGCCTGGCAAAGTCACTTGAAACACTTCCTGCCATCCCACGCGCATAACAGACCCGTGTTTTGCCCACACATACTCACCCCACTCCACTGGGTCAGCCACTGTCATGGCAGCATTGTTTGACAAACGATACCACTGCAAACGCGGTTCTGAAAAGTCTTCATCCCGTTCCAAAAACACCAAAGCCGTGTTATCCGGAGAAACAACAGGCGCCCATTTGTATGTGTCATTGGACAGAAAAGCTGTGCTTGTCTGTGTGTTTAAATCAAAAGACCATAATTCCTGTTTGTTGTTCCGCCGGGCTGTGTAAAGAATCATATCAGCATAAAACACCGGCTCATCAAAATCAGCGCTTGCATCCACCAACACCACATTGTTGTTTGTGAGATCAACATAAAACAGTCCTGCTTGGTTTGTGTTAAAATCATAGCTCAGCCAGGCCAGTTTTTGTTCATCCGGAGACCAAACAGGTGAAAAATTATCTGCTGCGATATTGGAGACTTGCGTCAATTGACTGGTGCCTATGTCCACAAGCCATATTTGTTCATCCATGCTAAAGGCAATGGATGAATCTGACAAAGCCAAATCATAGGGTTCACCAGGCACATCAAAAACATGCGTGACTGTGTGTGATGTTCTGTCATACACCTGAATCTGAAACCCGCTGGGCACAGTGCGCACATAAGCCAGCTGATGTCCGTCTGAAGAGAACACAGGCTCCATTCCATCCACTGCAGCAGTGGTGTATTCTATCTGATTGGTGGAAAGATCTGCAAAAGCCAATAAATTATCCGTGCCTTGGGGAGGCACGGCAAAGGCAGCCAGAATTTCCTCAGGTCCATACACAGCCACATCACTGTTGGGCTGCCAGGGCACAATGATTTGACCTGTGCTCCCTTTTAACAAAGTCATGGTTGTGTCCACAACAACACCATCCTTGGCAAGCCCCACACGCGCCCCAGGATCTGAATGCCCGCCAATATCTGTATAAGAGGTGTACAAAGTTTTGGGATGAGCAGTGTCCGTGGGAAAAGTCAGCACAGGCACAGCCGGAGCTTGTGTGTCTGTTGGCACGCCACTGGCCTCATTTGAAGAAGGACTCATATTGCCAATGTGATCCACTGACCTGACTCTATAATAGTAGGTAACGCCATTGGTCAGACCCTGGGCCAGATAAGCAGTGTTTTGAATCGGGGTGTCATTGACCGGCGCATAAGGACCGCCTGGCGCAAGCCCCTGAAACAAGACATATCCGCTGGCGGTTAAAAGCGGATTTGGCGCAGTCCATTGAATATCCAATCCGCCTGTCTGCGGCAAAGCCGTGACCGTGAGATTCGTCGGTGCCGGCGGCAAAGGCACATTGACCTGGACCATGGATTCATGGGAAGGCTCACTTTCATTATTGCTCCAGTCCAAAGCCGTGACATAATAAGAATAGGTGCCATTGGGCAATTGGGCATCATGATAAAAGGTGTCATATGTGGGATAGTCATTCAATCTGTCCCAAGACAGATCTTGGTTTTGTTTGTACACATTGTATCCTGACAAATCCGGCTCCACATTGGCTGTCCATTGCAGCATCACATCAGCATCCGTCACAGAAGCTGTGAGATTCAAAGGCGCAGCAGGTGGTGTCAACACCTGGGCCATGACTTCATTGGACATGTCACTTTCATTTCCCCAAGCGTCAAAAGCTGTGAGGCTGTAAACAAACTGAAAGTCCGGCAGATTTGAAAAAACATAAATCGTGTGCGTGGTGGTGCCCACCTCAGACCAGGTGTTATCATATTGTTTTTGATAAACCGTATAACCGGACAAATCCGGCTCAGTATTAGGCGGCCAAGTGAGTGTGACTGTGGATTCGACCACTTGTGCTGAGAGCACTGGCGCATCCGGGGGCACAAGATCCTGATAAATAATGGTCATAAAAGCAGGATCCGGATCTGTGTGCGCATTCACATCTGTGGCCACCGCTCTGAATTGATAGGTGCTGTAAGGCAAGGCTGCAGGATCCCATTGAATCTGATAAGGCCGTGTGGCCACTGGACTGTCCAGGTTGGTCCAAGTGGCAGAAGAGATTTCTTTATATTGAAACTGCACCTGTGCCACATCCTGATCAAGCGTCTCAGACACAAGATGCACAGGCCCCTGGGTTTTGGCGCCATCTTCAGGCTGCACAATCACTGCTCTGGGCGCACGTGTTTCCAAAGTCACAGAAATTGTGTTGGACACATCGCTGAAATTCCCAGCCTGATCCACAGCCACAAGAGCGTATTCATGCACCCCATCCGGCAATCCTGTGTCTGTGTAAGTGGTGAACTGAATCAAATAAGGCACATGATCCCCTGCCAAAAGTTTGTCTGCATTGGCCAATAAACCATTTTCAAAAAGCAAATAACCGGACAAATCTGTTTCTGTATTGGCCTGCCATTCTGCCATCACATCAGAGCCTGAAGGCGCTGCTGACAACAAAACAGGCGGTGCAGGCGCTTCATGATCAATATAAACAGTCACTTCATCAGTTCCCACATTGCCAAACTGATCTTCAGCCTGCAAACGAAGCGTCACTGTTGTGCCATGAACAAAACCAGAAGCATCCCATTGCGCCAAAAGATCTGAGGTTGGTTCCACAGATGAATAATGAATCAAATGCCACGCACTGGGCGTGATGCCCTCGCCATAAAAAAGTGCATAGTCTTTAAAATCCTGTTCACAGAGAACACGGCCCAAAATATTCCCCCCATGCTGCACAAATGACTGGTGAATTGGCCACTGAATCATGACCTCAGGCTCTGACAAATCAATCTGAACATTGACTTTGTCGGAGGCATGGCTTTCCCACCCGGCATTGTCCACAGCTGTGACCCAATATTCATAATGGCCTTGCTGCAGATTTTCATCCAAATAAGAAACCCCGGTCACAAGCGGTGAATTGATTTTTGTTTGATTGCGGTAAACATTGTAGCCGGACACATCTGTGACAGGGCTCATGTCCCATGACAACAACACATTGTCTTTGTCCTGCACCTGTGCAGACACATGAAGAGGCGGGTGGGGAGGATCAGCATCCACATACACAGTGGCATAGGCATAAGTTTTTAATCCCACTTGATCCATGACTGTTAATCGAATGGTGTAAGTGCCTTGCGCAGGCAAATGGGCCCAAGAGAAAAGAGGGCCATTGGACACAGAGCCGGGGATTTGCCCCAATGTCTCATAACGAAAACCTGTGTCAGCCTGTCCCTCGGATATTTCCAATAAACCCGATTGAAAATGCGCGTCATCAGCCTCTCCTGTCATGGTGAGGGGAGACAAAACCAAATCTCCCTCCTGCGGGGAATGAATCAAGGCTGTGGGAGCTGTGTTGTCCACCTGCACTTGAATCCGGGTGTCTTCCTGCGCATCAAACAAGTCCTTTGCCACTAAAGAGAGCGTGTAAACACCGTCAGGCAAATCACTCACATCCCACATTCCCAACAAACTTGATGCAGGCAAATGGGTTTGGCTGTTCAGCATCACCCATGTGTGGGGATCAGCGCCGCTGCCATAACGCAAAATCCATTCTTTTAAATTGGCTTGTTCAATGAGTCCATGAATGTCATGAACAGGTTGTTCCCCGCCCAAAACAGCGTTTGAAGCCGGAGATGTCAAGGCAGTTTGCAATTTAAGACTGTTGATGTCAAAAGTCACTGTGTCACAAGCCAGATGTCCGCCTTGGTCCTGAACTTGTACGCGCAAACCAAATGTGCCTGTGGACAAATTTGTCACATCCCATTGCGCCAAAACACCTTGTTGTGACTGATTTTGATTGTCATAACTTTCCACAGGCAAAGGCATCCACTCAGAAGGATTGCTGCCTGTGCCATAGAGTATTGTGTATTGTTTGATGTGATCATCTTGGGCTGTTCCCTGCACATGAACCATCAAACGTTCCCCGGACTGAACAGGCACAAGGGATTGATTGTGCGCTGGGTAAGTGATCTGCGCCAAAGGCAGGGTGTGATCCACCAGGTAACGCTCTGTTTTTTCTGTTTCTGCTTCTGACTGATCCGGGAACAAAACCGTGACTTTTGCCTGATACGCATAAAAATCTTGTGCTTGCTGCGTCACATCATGCTGATAATAAAAAGGAAGACTTGTCACAGGAATTTCTGTCATTAAACCATTGGCTTGTGTCTGCAAAGACAAAGTCCCGGACAAAAATGTACCGTCATAATCAAAAGCATCCATTGTGAAATTCATTAAGCCGGGACTCTGCTGATTGCATCCGGAGGATGGTTCAGGGGCTGCGCCTAAAATAATCTTGGGGTCACGAAAACACCCGGACGGATCAAACACGCCTGTTTTGGAAAAATAGGTTTTCTGTGTGTCCACGCCTTTGGCTTGAAAACGCATTTTCACTTCAGAGGAAAAAGGCCCGGGATCAAAGGACACTTGAAAATGTTCGGCATCAGAATAAACAGCCTGACCCACAGTGATGTCTTGCTCCTGATCACCCACTTCAGCCAGCAGACGAATGTCAGTTAACCCTTCGCTTAAAACAGAGTGCCCCAAGGCAGCGCCGCATCCAATGCCTGTTAAAAGAAACACATGGGAATGAATGTTGATGGTATTGGACACAAACGCACGAGATTGTCCATCAACCCCCTGTACACGCACCTCATAGATTTGCCCTGGGGTCAAAAAGGAATTGTCCCACACCAAATCCAGTTGATTCTCAGACAAGGCCGCGCCTGGACCATTGTCCCAAGTGGTTGAGCCTTGTAAGCGGTATTGCACGCGCACCACCAATGGTTCTTGCACTGTGTTGATCAATGACAGCTCATGCGTGCCCAAAATTTGTTCAACAGGATTCTCAGGGGACACAGGCTGATTGTCCCAGGCATACAAAACAATTTCCTCAGGCGCAAAATCAGACAGGGCCATTGATTTGTTTCCTGCCTTGTCCACTGCCATAAGTCTGAACTTTTTCCCCATTACCTCATTCAATTTTTTCATTTCTTTTAGAACGGCTTCTGTCAAAGGCGCAATGGGATCTCCCCATCCGTCCATCGAAAGGGATTTGACCTTGATCAAGGCCCAGCCGGAGGCGA
>JANQER010000180.1 GCA_028278255.1 Elusimicrobiota bacterium
AGCGCCGGCTGTGTTTTGAACATCATAGGTTTGCCATGTGTCTTTATTGTGTTGATAGACTTTTAATCCGCTTTTTGTGGCCAGCCAAATGTTGTCCCCGATTTTTTCCATGTCCGCCACACCAGACAGGCTGGTGTGATTTTTGTTCCCTCCGGGTTTGAGGCTGATGGCTTGCATGTTTAAAGCAGCATTGTTCACTGGCCTGTCAAAGTTTATTTCTGCCAGGGATTCAATGGGTTCCTTGTCTGTGTATGTGTTTTTGTCTGTTTTGACAATGAGTCCAGCTGTGAGCCCAGAGACTTCAACAAATGTTCTGTGTGTGTTGGTTTTGTTTGTTTTGAGGTCTTGGGCTTGCAAAGAGAGTTCATACCAGCCTGTTGTTAAATCTTCAGGCAATACAAATGAAACAGTCATGTCTTTCTGGTCCACAACCATGGGCTGGGTTTGGCCGGTTATTTCTTGAACAGGTTCTCCCAGAGCTGACAGATTCACACTGTAGTCAAATGCAGCTGTGACCCCACCAATGTTGGTGAATACAAGGGGTATGGTGTCTCCAGCATTGAAAACTGTGCCTTGTGCTGCAAAAGTCAGACGCGCTTCTGCCATGGTGTATGTGAATGTGCGTGACAAATTCCCAGGAATGGCTAAGTCAGCTTGGATTTGTTCCTGACCAGAATCAAGCCCTGATGAAATTGGAATAGAAACAGTTTGAGTGTGGCTGCTGCCAGGATCAAGCGTGATAGAAAATGTGGTGTCATATCCCATGGCCGGGACACGAATGGTCAAAGGCTTTTGATTGAATTGGATGGATCCGGTGTTTGTTAAGGTTATTTGAAAGTTTAAAACTTGTCCTTCCCGGTACAGGGCTTGGTCTTTGTTAAAACCCATGGCCATTGTGCAGGGAAAGTCTTTTTGGCCGGACCGGGTTTCTTCTATGATGTTGTCTGTGTATGTCACCTGATAATCCATGACATAATGGCCCCAATTGAGTTCGTGAAGAGGCACAACAAAGTCAAAGGACATGGTGTCATCAGACGCCAGTGTGTCAAAAGGCACGCTGCTTTCTCCAAATGCATTGCCAAAGGGATCTTTCCATGTGACTTGCACTTGACCTGAGGACATATCCATGTCACCTGTGTTTTTGACAGACACATAAAAAGCATTGTCTCCCTCTGTCAGTATATCCGGGAACACAGGCGAGACTTCTGCCTGCGGCATCATGATTTTGAATGCCGCGGATGCCCCGCCGATTTTTTTACCCAACCGCTCTGCTGACACACGCACCCGGTAATACCCTGCAGAAGAGTCCAATGGAATGGGGTATTCAAAAGATCCTGTTTCAGGAGCGCCGCTGCTTAATGGGATTGTGGTTGTTTGCGCATAAACTTCTGCACCTGAAGGATCAATAACAGAAATAAAAACATCAGCTTCGTATGTGAAACCTGCTCTGTCTTGAATAGTATATGTGCCTTGAGCGCTTTCACCTCGGCGGTACGCAGGGCTTTCTGTTTCAACACGCACGCCTGTGGATTCATTGGTGACATTAATAGATCTGGGACTGGATGCCAGCCGAACAGATTCAGGCACAGTCAATGGATCAGCTGAATAAAGGATGAAATGAAATTGCGTGGAGAAATCCGCGGTTCTGGTGAATAGTATTGTTTTTTCTTCACCTGCCAAAAGGTCAATAGTCTGAAAAGTCCGCTCATCAAGCGTGATATACATTTCCACAACAGCATTGAGCAGGTCTGTGTCTGTGGTGTTGCGGATGTGCATGGTCAGGGGGATTTCTTCCCCTGGGAAATAGACTTCAGACGGTAATGTGACCCATGACTGAAAATCCCCTGGTTTATAATCTCCAATGTTAATGTCTCGTTTGACCAGAAACCGCTGGGTATCTGTTTCTTTTTGAAGCATTTCTTCTGATTCATTCAGTAAAGTGTATTTGATTTGATGGATGCCCAAATCTTCCAGGGATGTGGTAAGGCTTATGGGCAATTCTGTGCTTTGGCCAGGTTTTAATGACACATCGTGTTGTTCGTTCAATATGATTTCCCCGTCTGGGTTGTAAACATTGACAACCGCCTGACGGGCAGGGGTCTGCCCCTTCCCCTCGGCAGATGCAGAAGCCCGCACAAGCCCTGCCCCGGCAGCCATGTATTGAATTGGCACAGTCATTGACACAGACTGTTCTGCATAATATTCAGGAATGGGTGTTTTGGGGTCTTTGGCATACCGGATCACATCCCGCACCAGTTTTTTTTCATCATCTGATATCATGGCACTGCCATAGGCCCAGTCACTGAACCATCCGCCCACAATGACTGTTCCTGTTCCATAGGTGTATTCTATAAGCGCTGGGTATCCGTTTTTAATACGCTGCATAAGTATTTTGGCTTCTTCAGGGTATTCAGTCAGGTAACCGTCTTCATGCACATCCAGCAGCACACGGCGCTGCCCACTGAACACTGGATGCCACTGCGCTATGTGCGCTGATTTTCTGAAACAGTTAAAATCTTCCTCCCAACCATAACCATTGATTTTTTTGTCACCCGCAGGCAGCATGTTAAATTCTTGGCCTTTGAGCTGCGTAAAACATATCAATGTGCCGCCGTTTTTCACATATCGTTCTAATTTGTCTTTTAAAAACCCGGCTGACAATCCGCTCATGCCGCCTGATCCAATGATCAATACTTTTAAATCATGTAAAGTCCTGTTTGGCTCCCCCAGTATGGTCATATCCGGCTTCACAGGCGCTGTTTTGATGTTGTATTCACTGAGCAAATGACCAGCACCATTGCCCCAGCCGCTAAGCAATATTCCTATGTCCGCCTCTGTATCAACCAGCCAGTCCGCGGGATACTTATTAT
Source organism: Elusimicrobiota bacterium (assembly GCA_028278255.1). Classification (GTDB taxonomy): domain Bacteria; phylum Elusimicrobiota; class Elusimicrobia; order FEN-1173; family FEN-1173; genus JANQER01. Next base: position 2,871 of record JANQER010000180.1, read on the forward strand.
CCGACACACTGAAATTATCATCCGGCCTTCTGGCACGGTGCGTATAGCCTTGTCCTGACACCCAGTTAAAACTATTCCCGCAGTCAGTGGCGCCCATGGCTGTTGCTCTGACTATCACTTCTGCATCCCCGGACGCTGTATTGTTGGTGACTATATACCTGAACGACCGCGTTGTCCCTGGCGCCATTTGAATTGTCTGGTTCAGCGCGCCTGCTGTGGTTGTCCACCCAGGCCCCAAATGCTCCTGAACGCTGATGGTAATATCTTCATCCGCTGGGATCAGATTATTGATGATTTCCACTGAATGTGCCTGGGCATTGCCATTTGATATCTGCGATAATGACGGAGTCACAGTGACGCTGAATGGCGTGCCGTAT
>JANQER010000181.1 GCA_028278255.1 Elusimicrobiota bacterium
TTAATCTCAGGCACTTTTGCACGTTTTTTTGGGACATCCAACAACAATGTCGGCCCTATGCCATCGTTCAAATATTCAACTTTTTCTTCTCCCACTGCCTTTCCTGATGCTTGCATCGTATTGCTAACAACACATGTTGTAATTCCAAAAATCATAAAAAATGCCAGTGTCTTTTTCATAAAATTGTCTCCCTTTTAAACCCTGTATTTCCTTATTATCTCACAAAACCATTCCCGAACAATAGGACGAAATTGCTGTTTTTGATAAAAACAGAGAATCTGCTCCCTGTAATGTTTTTGAAATATATTTTTTTGTTTTACCTGCCTGTAAGGCAGGCCTCCTCTCTTTGGAATGCTTTTACAAGTTTACCACAATTCCATTAATTGTCAATCACATCTTTCGTCGTAAAACTGTTATTTTTCCAAACACAACAAACATAAACATCAGCTTGATTTAATACATTTTAAACACCCAACTATGCTCATTTTATTGTGTTTCTTATGTTTTTAAATTTAATATGCTAAATTTGTAATCCTGGTTTATCCGGTCAGGAGTCTTGACCGTTGGTGTTACATATATTTGTCTAAAATATATTTTAATTCTGCCTGATCTGATAGGGCGCAGGCAAGCAGCGCCCCTACGACAATTGTAATTTTGTCTTTGGCGCTCAACAGAACAGCCCTCACACCACTATCCACATTCATGGTGGGCGTACTTTTCATTGGCTCGCTGAATGTCACTTCCACAGGCAGACTGGTTGTGGCTGTGCTGATAAAATTGTTTTTAGTCCGGCTGTATTGATACTGGTTTGATTGGAATGTCCATGTGTCTTCATAGTCAGTGCCGATTTTTATGGATTGGCGAAAAGGGACCTTCTGATCCCATATAAATGAATAAGATGTAGTATTTTCTGTTAAACCATCAGCACTTACTGCACGCCAGGAAATATTATGTTTTCCTTCGGAAATATCACCTGTGCTTTTCATCACCACAAACTGACGGCGGAATGTGTCGGCTGTGGTGCGGATCGGATCTATTCCTGTGCGGGTGCGGTTTGATGATGAGCGCATGTTCAAAAGCGCCTCACCAGGCACGCCGCCTATACGTGAGACCAATGAATTCGCTCCTATCAGCGGCTTGCTGTCCAATGTGGCATAAACTTTGTCAATATCACGGCTTGTGATCATATTAACGTCTGCCACAAAAGCATAATAACTGGTCCCTGGCGTAAAAGCCACTGCAGGCGGTGTTTGTATGGCTGGGTGCATCTCCCCCACTCTAAAGGTAAACGGTCCGCGCAGGTGATCTATATATGTCAATGGATTATCAGAACCACTCCAACTAACAACGCCATTAAGCCCCAGATGAAGATGTGATCCTGTTCCTGTGTGACCGACAGGAGCAAAAGGTTCATTGGCGTTAATAATACTACCAACTAAAAAAGTCCTAGAACTATAGTTTACCCCATTAATTGTCACAGAAGCACGGTCTATTTCATAGGTTTTGATGGGAGTGTCAGAAATTTTTCTTAATGTAAATATATCTGAGGTGTGATCATTGTTCATTTCATTGAACGTATGGCAAAAAAACCAAGACCGCCCTGCTGAATTTACTTTAACAATAACACCATATCCAGTATAAGGAACCGCAATGTATTCTATTGTACCATTTTCCATCATCAATATATTTGTTCCATCTGGCGCGCCATAATCAACTCCCCGATGCATGTTCCAATTGTGAGGGGCATTGGGATGAAGCCTCGGACCAAAAGCGGAACTAACAAGGGTATCTGTGCTCCCAAGCGGATCATTTATGGCGTAAGCAGATAATCCCATTAATAAAAGTATTCCGCTAATAAAAAATCTTTTTGTTCTTTTCATGGCATTTGGCTCCTTTCGGCAAGGTTAAGATTATAGCCATCATTAATATAAAGCTCTACAAAACCATCATCGTGAACCTTGATTCTATGATACCATCCTTCCTTCTCCGATGTTTTGCCGGTAGAGAGGTTATACATTAAAACCTTTCGCTTTCCATCCTTTAATTTTGGATTAATGACAAAGTATTGACCATTTGGAGAAACTTCCACGCTTCCGAAATTCTCATATGGCCCCGACATTACAACAGGTTCGCCTTGAACTACATCATATATCCATATAATTGCATCTGGCGATAAGAAATGAGGCCGTTTTGGGTCTTTCACCGCGAAAAGCAATTTCTCTCCCTTTCCCAAAAATTTGGCACTATGAGTAACATCAGCTTTTTCGAGTATCATTTTGCCTTCGCATGAAAGAATCTTAATCGATGTTTTTTCGTCTTCGGCGCCTTCTTCATCAATATAACACAGGCTCACAATCGCTGCATGTTTCCCAATCGGCGACACATAAGCCTTTTCTTCATCAACCACAGCCACCTTATATCCTTCTTCCGCTTCCGGATATATTTCTTGCGCCGGAGCGATCCGGCTGTTATTCCTCAATTTCATTTTTTTGATGATTTTTCCTTTTGCATTCAAAAACTTTAGAACCCCTCCAGCGTAACCTCTCCCTTCCGCTTTGGTTTCTCCTTCCAGCACAATACGCGCTGATTTATCTCTCGCATCATTTGCCTTCCCGGATGCAAAAAGACAAGTTGTCCCTATACAAATCATTAACCCCAGCATTACCCCTAAAATCATCTTCTTTTTCATATTGATGTCACCCCTTGTTTTTAAATCGCATACCGACTTATTGACCGTTCCTCCCAAGCCAAGGAAGAAAAGAATGAATTATTGCTTTTGATCTGTTATTCTTGATCCCCAGCCCGCCTGTGAGGCAGGCCTCCTCTCTTTGGAATGCTTTTACAAGTCTACCACAATTCCATTAATTGTCAATCACATCTTTCGTCGTAAAACTATTGTTTTTCCAAACACAACAAACATAAACATCAACTCTTTTGTATTCATATTTAAACACCCAACTATGCTCATTTTATTGTGTTTTTTATGTTTTTAAATTTAATATGCTAAATTTGCAATCCCGGTTTATCCGGTCAGGTTGTCCACCCAGGCCCCAAATGCTCCTGAATGCTTATGACAATATCTTCATCCGCTGATATCAGATTATTGATGATTTCCACTGAATGTGCCTGGGCATTGCCATTTGATATCTGCGATAATGACGGAGTCACAGTGACGCTGAATGGCGTGCCGTAT
>JANQER010000189.1 GCA_028278255.1 Elusimicrobiota bacterium
AAAAAAGTGCAAATGAAAATTTTCCCGTAGGGCTCGGAATGTGGCTGCTGTGCAGCCATGTTCCGAGGGGTGAACCCAGGGCGTAGCCCTCCTGAGCGCTGCGAAGGGAATTTCTTAACTGAGAAATTCGGGCTAAACGTGTTTTTTAAAAAGAGAGACAAAAAAGGGAAATGATCGGGAATACTGTTTAATACGAGCCCGTTGCCGAACTCAGCTACGAAAGACTATTCAAGGAGGTGAAATGATGAACTTTTCTAAAGAAGAACACGAAGTCATTAACGCTTATGAAAAAGGCAAATTGGCTTCTGTTTCGAATCTAAAAATAGAAAAAGGGCGTTATAGAAATTATGCTAAAAACACATTGCTTAAAAATAAGAGAATCAACATTCGTCTTGCTGAAAAAGATATTATTCATATACAAAGAACTGCCATTAAAGAAGGAATACCCTATCAGATCTTGATTTCAAGCATATTGCACAAATACGCTGCAAGTCATTAAACAGAAAAGTTCGATAGGATTGTACTGGGAAAATGGTCTTCTAAATCAAATGAATAACTGCGTTTGTATGAATATTATGGCTCTGATATTTATAAGGTCAACAAAAAAACCTTTGTTTTTGACTCCCGCTTTTATGGCTGGGCAGAATGCTGTTTACAGGTTTCCATATAAAAAATAATTTCTATCCGCTCAATTACACATATTATGAAAAATTATAATGGCGGATTCATATGTTTGGGTATATGCTGATTTGGGGGATTCTTATGGAGAACGAAAAAGGAGGACTGTCAAATGGAAAACAACTCTATTCTTTTTTTTGTTGCCGTGGGTGTTGTTGTCATTGTTGCTTCAATCGCTGTTTACCATGTAATGCGTTACCTGCGCGGATCCATTAAATTATTTCTCTCAAGAACAGCCTTCAGCGCCGGTGAAAGCATCACGGGATACTTTGACCTAGTGACCAAAAAAGCCATACAAGGGAATCAGCTTCTCGTGACACTGATCGGAACACAGGTCACGAGACAATATCATAATGGCCGCACCGTGAGACGTTCGCAGGAAATTTACAGAGACGAAAGAATCATCGAACAGTCCAGATCTTATCCAGCCGGATATTCCGCGCGTTATGACTTTGATATGACAGCCCCGCAGGTCGGTCCGCAAAATGCTGAAGCTTCTTCACCCATGGGACGCGCTCTTGTCACGGCGCTGCGCGCCATGAATCACACACAGGATTACTTTGAATGGAAGCTTGAAGCGCGCCTGGATGCCGAAGGCGTTGACCTGGCCAATGCCAAGCGTGTGTCTATAAACATGACGAACACGGGATCGTAAGAAGTCATATATGTGAAGAGATTTGTTACTTTGAAAGAGAATTTTTGAAACCATTGAATAAATATCAATAATAGTGCATAATACTTATAGAGGTTATAAGTTTTATGCCTAATTCAAAAAAAGCGCCAAAAACCCTTTCAGATCGCCTTTATAAAAAAGCCAGCCTTCAACACGGATTTTTTACAACCAAACAGGCAAAAGCAGCCGGATACAAAGAATCCAATTTCCCTTATTATGTCCGTATGGGCTACTGGATGAGAGAAGGGAATGCTCTGTACCGGCTTTCCCAGTATCCCCTGCCTCAACGGCCAGACCTGATTCGCTGGGCTCTTTGGTCCAGAGGAAGAAATGATATTCCGCAGGGGGTCTATTCTCATGAAACAGCGCTCAGTCTACACGATCTTTCAGATGTCATGCCTGCAAAGCTCCACATGACAGTTCCTTTTTCTTTTCGCCGTAATACCCCTATCCCAGCCGTCATTGTTCTTCATAAAGGTCGTCTAAATCCAAAGGACATCCAAACTATAGAAGGAGTCCCCGTGACCACCCCTCTTCGCACTATTGTTGATGTTATGAAGGAAGGGGTTCTCTCGCAGGATCTGCTTGAGCAAGCAGTTCTCCAAGCCTCTTCCCGTGGATTTATATCAATCCGGACAATATCAAAATCAATCTATATACCCCCGAAAATTGTGAAGAAAATCAGTGAGATCCTTCAAAAGGGGGGAAAGTGACACAAAAAAACACCTATTTAAATGCCACTGCTTTTAGAAGATCTCTGGAAGACAGACTGAACAATATCTCAAAAAAGGAAAATAAAGATCTTCAGCGCTTAAGACGTGAAGTGGCTTTTGATAGATTTCTTGGGCGGTTGTTTTTACATAAGTCAGGCTGGGTTCTGAAAGGGGGATATGCCATGGCTTTTTATATTTCATTCAAACACAATAGCTCACAGTGAGTTAAAAAAAATGGCTTAACAAAGTGTCTGTTTTCTCTTGACCATTACATACGTAGCAAATGATTTTCAGGGATTTTTTTGGAAAGCGAGAAATTATAAAACATTTTTTCTTGATAGGATTTGATTCCAATCATAAGAACTATTCCTCCTCAATCTTGTTGAGGAAATTATATCAAACTTTATCGACGGTAGGCACCTTTTTATCGTCGATATGAAATATTGTTTTTAGAGAGTTCGGCAACGGGCTCATAATTACCAGCGTCCCCTATGTCAGGAAATTTAAAAACGATTGAATTTTACCCCCATATAAATTAAAATATTTATGCACGTAATCCCATTATTTTTTAAAAAAAAGATTATTTTCGATTTAAATAGGTTTTCAATATGAAACGGACAATTGATTCTTACTTAAATACATGGCGTTTTGAACTTAATCGAAAAGTTTTGCTTGTCAGAGGCGCACGGCAGGTTGGCAAAACATATTCGATAAGGTCATTTGCAAAAGCGTTTGATTATTTCCTCGAGGTTAATTTGGAGGAACATCCTGAAGTTCACACATTTTTCTCAGGGGCGTTGGATCCATCTGAAATATGTGAGAAATTAAAGGCGTTTTTTAATATTCCTATTGAGCCCGGAAAAACACTTTTGTTTTTTGATGAAATCCAAGCCTGTCCGCTGGCTCTAAAATCATTGAGATTTTTCTATGAGAAAATGCCTGAGCTTCATGTGGTGGCAGCTGGTTCATTATTGGAAATAGCTTTGGCAAAGATTCCTTCTTTTGGCGTTGGCCGGATCAGCTCTGTTCTTGTCTATCCAATGTCATTCAGAGAGTTCCTAACAGCCTTGGGAAAGGACAGTTTATTTCATTTGGCGGAAAAAGCTTCTTTTAAAGTTCCGTTAGATGAAACCATCCATAATAAACTATTGGAGCTGCTGAGGGTTTTCTTTATGATAGGTGGAATGCCTGCTGTGGTGCAGTCTTATATTCAGACCCATGACCTCAGGCAATGTCAGAAAGTGATTGATGATTTAATAAATACCTTGCAGGATGACTTTGTTAAATACAGGTCGCATTTCCCTGTTGAGCAGATTCAAGAGGTTTTTCATTCAATTGCCTATCAGACAGGTAAAAAATTTGTTTATTCCCATGTGACAGGCACAGGGTCTCACTATATGTATAAAACAGCATTGGACCTTTTGGTGCAGGCAGGCTTGGCGCACAAAACTTTTCATACGGCTGCTCATGGGATTCCATTGGGAGGGCAAATAAATCCGAAACGTTTCAAAGCATTTCTTTTTGATATTGGGATACACCAGCGTCTTTTGGGGCTGGATATATCTGATCTGCTTTTGGCAGATGCTTTTAAGCTCATTAATGAGGGATCATTGGCGGAATTGTTTGTCGGCTTAGAATTGGCGGCCAGTGGACCTGTTTCTTCACGTGCTCAATTGTTTTATTGGCACAGAGAAAACCAGAATGCCAACGCAGAAGTTGATTTCGTTGTTCAACGGGGAAGAGACATTATTCCTATAGAGGTGAAATCCAACACCCGCGGCAGTATGCATAGTATGAAGCAATTTTTATTGGAACATCCTGAATGCAAAGGTTTGCGGCTTTCCCAGGAAAATATTTCACATTTTGGTCGCATCTATGTCATTCCCATCTATATGGCTGAGACGAATAAGGAACTCTCTTGAATCCATAGTTGGGAGATGGCGAGTTTGTAGAAAGGATAGTGGATCAAGAAGAAAAGGAAGAAGTGTTTGTAAAGAAGATCGGATATGAGGAATTAAAAGAGCGAGTTGTGAAGGAAATGGGGATAGAGGAGAAAGAGCTGACAAAGACCGGGAAATCGACGAAAGAAGGAAAAAAGCTAAGGGCGGTGTTGAGCTATATGGCTGTGCAATATGGGAAAGAGAGGTTGGTGAATATAGCTGAAAGATATCAAATTAGCCGTCAAGCTGTTGGCCAATTGGTTAAGCGTGGAGAAGAGATTGTTGAGGATGGATGCAGTGAAAGTTTTAAGGAAGTCATATTGAAATAGTTGTCATAATTACCAGCGTCCCCAATACCTAAAAGGAATCAAATGGAACAGCAAATTGAGCAATTTTTAGCATTGGGCCCATTGGCTTTGCTTATTTTTGCGCTCTTTATTATAGGCCCTTTTGTGGCTGTTTGGGGTATGCGTATATTTTGGAAGGGGCTTCTTGTAAGAAATATCCCGACATCAAAGATCAGATCTGCTTCAGTTGGGTTTGTTGAAGTAAAAGGCGTAGCTAGGCCTCAAACAGAGAGACAAACCTCTCCAATCACAAATAGACCATGTGCCTGGTGGTGTTGTGATATTCATGAAATTATTACAAGAGGTGGAGACAATGAGAATTGTTTTCTTAAAAGTGTTGGTATTGACAGCCCATTTTTCTTGGAAGATTTAACTGGAAAGATATTGGTTGATCCTAGAAAAGCAGAATTAAAGATGGCACGGCCTGATGAAATTTGTTGGACCAAAGAAAAATCAGATTTGTTTAAAAATATTATTAAAAAATGGGATATTAAAGATTTTACTCATATAGAAGATTTAGTCATCAGAGAATTTATCATTCCTGCTTTTCAACCTTTATATGTGATGGGTTATTTAGAACCTGCTCATAAAGGGATGCGCCCTTCCAATCAATCAATGTATGAAAATATTCGCGCATTGAAAAATGATAGGGAAGCCATGGCCGAAGCCGACACAAACAAAGATGGTCATGTGGATGTGTTAGAATGGGACGAATTTATAAAGAAAAAACAATCAATGGCAAAAACTGAAGCTAAAAATGAATCTATTCGTTATATTATTCAAAGATCACAAGGCAGACCATTTATTATATCTGATAAATATGAATCATCTGTCAAAATCGGATATTTTCTAGGAGGAATACTTTTTGTTATATTGGGGTGCGGTTTTGGGGCTTTTTTTACACTGTTATCTGTCAAAGAATCTTACCCAATAATTCTACCAATAATAGGAAATATTTTTGGAATAATTTTTGGATTGGTTTCAATAAAACTGGTAAAATTCATCAAACAATTTGTTGAATGACAAGGAGGAGATTGTATGGATTTTATGAATATAATCATCTATGTTTCACTCGGTTTTTTAGGTTTTATAGTTTTAGGGTATCTTTTTATGGTCTACAATGGGCTTGTTTTAGTTAGGAACAATATAAATAAAGCCTGGGCCAATATTGATGTTTTATTAAAACAACGACATGATGAGATTCCGAAGTTAATCAAAGTCTGTGAAGGATACATGAAGCATGAGAGAGACCTATTTGATAAAGTTCTTAAATCCCGTGAGGCACTTCTTAGGGTTTCAGGAAGGCCTCATGAAATGGGAAAACCTGAAGGCGAATTGGAGGGGTCTTTAAAAAAACTATTTGCTCTAGCAGAAAATTATCCTGATTTAAAAGCGCAAAGCTCTTTTCAGCAACTTCAACAACGTGTATCTGGGCTAGAATCTGATATAGCAGATAGACGAGAATTTTATAATGAATCAGTCAATAATTACAATATCCGGATTCAATCCATTCCTGATGTTGTACTAGCTAAATTGTTAGGGATGACTACGCGAGAGATGTTTCAGGTGGCTGAATCTGACAAACAGGATGTTGAGATTTCTTTTAAGGTTTAAAGGTAAATATGGAACGCTCAAAATCAATAAATGAATGTGTTCGACGGCAAAAGACGTCTCTTCTGAAGCTAACCCCTGAGGTTAAATATGAATAAATGGAAATTAGCGATCATAATAGTAGCTATATTGTTATTGGCGTCTTATGCAGTTGCTCCGCTGCTGGTAAAACGCTCAGATGCTTTTGCCATGGCAAACCAATTTTTAAAATCGAGCCCTTTGGTTCAGAATAACATCGGTAATGTATCCGATATTTCATTGAAGCCTTTTGGTTACAGTCTTCAATATTCAGGAGCACGTGGTAATGCTCATTTTGAATTTAAAATCAAAGGGACACGTGCGAGTGGGAGCGCATATGTTGAGTTAAGAAAAAAAGGAGATTGGCAAATTATTTTCGCTAATCTCATGATCCCAAGGCAGACGGCAATTGAATTGCTTCAGGAACCCCTCCCCTAACAAGCAATATAAGACAGGGCACATGGCACTAAGAAAAGCCCGATGTGTCTTGTAAGGGAAAAAAGAAAGGTTATTCTTAAATAATATAAGGCACAACACTATCTTAAAAACCTATAAAACCTGTCCAGTTTTTGGGGAGAGGCTCAAGTTAAGATGTCAACCATGTCTTTTAACCGCTGTTTTGTCAACGGCAGACCCAACTGGTTTTTCTTTCCAATATAACATTTATCACGACACTAGTCTTTGCTAGGTTCTTAAGGAAATGTTACAATTCCGTGACATTTGATGAGGGGGGAATGTGGTATAATTTTGCTTATATATTATAGTTATCTGTCCTTTGGGTGGTTGTAAGAGACCGCCTCTACGAATACTGGGAAATATTTTAGTGTCTTGCCATACATAGAAGCGCCCTGTTCCGGATAAACCGGAAATGCAAAATCTAGATAGTAAATTGAAAAATTGAGAAGATTTAATGTAAATGAGCCTGATAAATCAGGCAGCTACGGGATACAGAATACAAAAATATTAAAAAACCAATTGAATTGGATGGGGACAGAGATCTGAAAACATGCGCCGAGACTATGTTTTGAGTTTGTCATTTTGCCGTATGGCAAAGAAATTCATCAGTGTGTTGATGTCACTGGTGCTTTTTTTGACGCTTGTGCCTGGGAATCCCACGGCTTGGGCGTCTGTTTACGATATGTTTCATGTGGGGACCCCCCACCAGAATGACCAGAACCGACCTGGACAATACACCCCTGAAGAACTCAAACAGTATCTCGATTACAAAAACCGCGTGGCAGAATCCCAAACCAAAGCAGAACAAATCCTAGACCAGCAAAAAGCCAAAGTGCTGGACAAAATCGAAAACAATATTAATAAAAATGTCCAAGACTCACTTCAAACCGTCAGGGATTTGGACAAGCAAGCACAGGACGCCCGGCAAAAGGTGTTTGCCATTTTGGGCCAAAATGCCCTGTTCAACTATGTGCGGTATGAAGACGGTAAAACCATTTATATGCAGGATGGTTTGGCCAAAAAAATCCTGCATGAGCGCATATTTGACGCGCATGGAAATGTGTCATATAAAAACACCCGGGACATGGCATACAATGAAAAACGTATGCTTGTGTCTTATGAGTCTGTGACTGTGGATCCTTTGGACAATGGCACCACTGTGAAATGGTACGGCGGCACTTACACAGATGATTCTGTTCATTATGCCAATGACGAGACAAATGCGAATAAACACATCACCAGCTATGTTCAGGAAACCACAGACAACTTTGGCAATACCACCACAGTGACTTGGAGTGGCGGGGTGTATGAAAATAAGCTTTTGAAAGGATATCATCAGGTGACAGTGGATATTCGTGGCAACACCAGCACCAAAGACTGGATGAATGCCCAATACGATGCCAACAAAAATATCATATCCTTTGACGAGGTGGAAACTGATGTTTTCGGCAACACCACCACCCGGCAGTGGTCTGGCGGGAATTACCGCAAAAATGAGGCTTATCAACAGGATCTGGCCAATAAAGGCATTGCACAGGATGTGCCTGAGTACCTATTAATAGGTTATAGGGAAGACATCACAGATGAGAACAATATCCGGACTTCAAAGGAGTGGACAGCTGAAGAATATGATGAATACGGGCAATTGGCCGCTTACAATGAAATCAATACAGATGGGTTGAACCGGGAAACGTTTTTGCATTGGTACAACGGACAATATGACAATTATGGTCGTCTCATGGGGTATGAACAGGACAATTTGACTTTGTCTGGCGCCACCATTCACACTGATTGGGAAGCAGAATCATATGCCCGCACACACCGGTTAGAAGGGTATCGGGAAACCACCACAGATGCCTTGGGCCTGAACACCATCACCATTCGGACTGGTATTGAATACAATCGCATAGGAGATATTCTGTCCTATGCAGAAAACACCATTAATCCGCATGGACTCTTGTCCACCAAAACCTGGCAAAGCACAGACTATGATCAATACGGCCGTGTCACTGGCTATGCGGAGAACACAACAGACCCGCTTGGCGTGCAAACCCAGCGTATTTGGCGAGACACAGTGTATGATTCCAAAAGCAGGTATGTGTCTTATGAGGAAGAAAACATAGATGCTTTTGACCACAGTTCTTTCCGGCGATGGAACAATGCTGCGTATGATGTGTACGGCCGTTTGCAAGGGTATGTACAAACCGAAGTGGATGTATTCGGCAATATCACCACAAAAGACTGGCGCGCCCAGGAATTTGATTTTGCTGACCGCGTTCTTCGTCATGAACAAACTGTCACAGATGCTGACAACAACCAAACCCACACAATATGGAGAGCAGGAAAAGAAGTTGTCGTAGGGGCGGGCCTTGTGTCCGCCCTGTCAGATAAAACCTTCCATCCCTACAATATCTCCGGCCAAATCCTCATGTTTGAAGAACAAGTCACAGATGTGTACGGCCAAACCAGTGTGCGGCAGTGGGGTGGCGCTGATTATGATGCTTTTGGGAATGTGGTGTCTTATGAAGAGGCATTGATTGATGCCAATGGCCACAGTGTGTCTCATGTGTGGGAAAACGGGGTGTATGATGATTATGACCGGATGTTGTCTTTTCAAGACACTTGGTCAAGTGACGTGAATGGAACCATCAGGCCCTATGTGACGCATTTTTGGCAGGCCAATGACTATGATGTGTACGGCCGTTTGCTGGATTATGAAGAAGACCATCATGCGCCGTCAGGCCATGTGTCTTCTTTTTCCGAGGCAGATGTTGTTTATAATGATTTTGGACAGAAAATGACATTCACATCGCATGCCACTGGGCCTGATGAGATTGTTTTTACCACGCATCGTTCAGAGAGTCATTATGATGAACGCGGCCGGATGCAGGGATTCATAGAAAACACGCAGAGCACACAGGATCCTTTGATCAATGTGCAAAAGCAAATGACAAACCGTTCTTATGACTGTTATGGCCGTGCTTCTGCTGGAGAAGAAGTAGTGCTGACCCAGGGAGTGGACCACAACGGCGCTGTGGTGGATGTACAGACTGTCACCACACTGCGCAATGCTGTGACAGAAGATGCGGCGCTGGTGTCTTATGTGCAGGACACTGTCACCTCTGGCACAGGTCCTTCTGGGGAAACATTGGATTACCAGGAAATATTGGCTGTGACTGATATTGAGGCGTTTTCTGAAACACAGACGTTTCGCCGCATAGCAGGCGTGCAATTGGATCACACAGTGGTGACCCGGCGCAGTGATATTGTGCGGAACATCAATGGCCAAACATGCGGGTATAGAGATGAAATTTTTGATCAAGCCACGCCAGGCGGGAGTTTGTTTAGGGAACGTTCACGTATGGTGTACGGGCCCAGATCCAATTTGTATGGTTTTTTTGAAGAGACAACAGATTTGCATGGCTTGGTCACGCAAAAAGTGTCAGGCGGGTTTTTGTATGACGGGCTTCAACGGGCTTTGGTTTTTTCAGAAACAGGTTTGCGGGAATCCTCTGGGTACCAATCATTGCCGTCTTATTGGCACACTTTGGAGGCGTCTGAAAAAGCATCTGTGCTCAGCCGGTTTTTGACGGATTTTGGCAGTGTGTATTCTTGGGCAGACTTATCAGATCAAGAGCGTGCTGATATTTTGGCTGGTGAATTGGTTGTTTTAGCTGATGGCACAGAAGTGGCACTGGATGATTCAGAAGCACGTGTGTTTTTGCATGTGTTTATGGAGGAAAACACTGTCCGCACAGGCACAGAGTATGATGTGTTGAACCGGGCCACGCATTACGAAAACCAGATGTCCTCTGAAGCGCAGGACATGGCCCAAACAGTGGTGTGGGATGCTTTGTCTTTTAACACGAGCGGCATGGTGTCAGGAGAGAGCACATCCACTTTTTATGAGCCAGATGATGCAAACACAGACCCTTATTCTGTGTCATCTGTCAAAAGCCTGATGGCATACAATCTGTATGGACAGATTTTGGGATTTGAAGAAACCATTCATGACACCCGCACCCCGGATCTTCTCACCCGCCGGCAAGTGTCTGGTACAGTTTACGATGATTTTGGGGTTGTGGCTGAACAAGAAGATGTGACACATCTCACAGGCACATCCACACAGGCTCTGCCAGATGTGGCAGATATAGATGGTGACATGTTAACAGGCGCTGTGCTTTTATTTACCGGCCATGAAATGAATTGGTCTGATCTGTCTGATTTTGAGCAGTCTGATCTGTTGGCTGGGGAAACAGTGTATCATTACACGCCTTCTGGCCAGATTGTTCTGTCACTCCAGCCCGGACAATCCACAGTGCTGGTGGTGACGTATGACCTGACCACACGTGTGGTGCGGAACAATGCCGGGTATGACACCCGCGGCCGTTTGGCTTCTTATACTGAGACAACTGAAAAAACAGGTTTGAATCTGAATCTCACAGAAACTGTTGAACGTGCGCACATTGAGTATGATGCACTGAACCGCGTGATCTCCTATGAAGACCAAATGATGTCCACGGCCATGCCAGATGTGGTGACCACTGTGATCCGGTCAAATGTGCTGTATGACCCCATGGGACAGATCACAGGATATGATGAGCGCATGCGCCAGGAAGGTGTGACCTTATTAAAGATTTTGGACACAAAACGTTCTGGTGCTTTTTACAATGCATTGGGCCAGTTATTGGGTTATCACGAAGAATTGTCAGGCACTGGCATTGTGGGCACGCGTCAATTGGACCGGATCAGCATGGTTTACAATGGGGACGGACAATTGATTGGTTTTCAAGAAAAGATTGTGGACGCAGATGGTTACACAACAGACAAAGTGGTACAGGACACCTTGTATAATCCATTGGGACAAGAAACAGGGTTCACTGAAACAGTGACCACCACAGCTTACAATGCTGATGGGGAGAAGACATATGAACTCGTGACAGAACGGATCAAGGATTTTGTTCAGTATAACACTGTGGGCCAGGAAGTGTATTATAGAGAGAAAAAGCACAGCAGTGACAAACCTGCTTTAACAGAAAAAACCATTTGGTCCCGCGGCCAGTACCTGCCATCTGGTCAAGTGGATTCTTTTTATCAACGCACACGCCAACAAGGCATTTCTGATGATGGCACAGAAGTGGACACAGAAGACACCTGGGAACGCTTGTCCACACAATACAACACAGAAGGATTGGTTTTGTCTTTGGAAGAGGTTTTGACCCAATCTGATGCCCCGGAACAAGTGATTGTGCGTTCTGGCCGTGATTACATTTATCAGTCTGACGGACTTTTATTCTCTTATGTGCAGGAAGAAGACGAATATCACGACAATGGATCAGCACGCACGCTGCTGAAGACCAAAACCACCACACGTTCTGCCACACAGTATAATGATTGGCAGTTGGTACAAGGATTTGAAGACAGCGTGCACACCACTGGCACCAATGGCCCGCAAACACTCAACACTGTGGAAACAGTGTCTTTGTCTGATCGCGTGTACAATGAAGCGCGCCTGGTCACAGGGTTTCAAGAAACGCGCGTGTCTTCTGCTGCACAAGCTGAGGAGAAACACGTGCAATGGTCTGCCAGCGGCTATGACCTGCAAGGCCGGCTTTTGGGGTACGACCAAGTGCAGACAACTGGTGCGCATGCGACCCATATTGTGCGGGACAACATTGTATATGATGATTTTGCGCGCCAGACGTCTTATCAGGAAACCACACAGGATTCAGCCAAACCAGCGCTGACTTTATTCAAAACCTGGACAGGCGGATACAACATTCTTGAGCAGCCTTCTTTTTATGAAGAAACTTTTCATTATGTGGATGAGGCAGATCCTGCTGCTTATGACCTGCATTATTCAGCCAGCCGCACAAACATGTCTTACAATGAAATGGGACTTTTGTCTTCTTATCAAGACACAAAAACAGACGGCCTGGGGTCTGTGTTTGCCAAAACATGGGATGGCACTTATGACAATTTGGGACAGTTGTTTCAGTTCACAGAAAACACCACACAAACAGCGCCTGGCACAACATTGCTGCACAAGGACACACTTGAGCGTTTGGGGACTTCTTATGATGATCAAGGACGCGTGTTGTTTTACATAGAGGAATCCAGCAGCAATGAAGCAGAGTCTCTTTTGCGTGCCAATATTTGGGAGGCCACGGGCTATGATTTAAGCGGCCGTGTGAGCGGGTTTTATCAGGTGGCATTTATCATAGACGCACACACCGATCAAATATTGGAGTTGACAGACAAAGAACGTTCTGATGTGTTGTATGATGACCAGAACCGTTTGTTGTCTTATGAGGAAATAGAATATTCCTCAGACGCGCTGGACATGGACACATCCAAATCTTTTTCTGCAGCGCATTACAATGGCTATGGCCAAATGGATTCTTTTCAAGAAACCCGCCGGCAATACAGTTATTATGACAATGGCGCCACATTGGACACCACACGGGATTTTCAAGTGCTGGACCGTTCTTTTGATTCTTTGGGCCGTCTGATCAATGAAAGCACACAATCTTTGACCTATGCAGGCCAAGACACACATCAAGCTGTGACAGAAACGCGTGACACAGTGTATTTGTCTTTTAATGCTTATGGAAAACCTGCGTCTTACCAAGAGTCTGTGAAAAAAACCGGGGACACTTTGAACACGCAGGTTGACACCTGGCGCAGTTTCATGGATTATGATGACACAGGCCGGTTGGTGTCTTATCAAGACGCTGTGTCTTCTTTGGAAACCCCGGATCTGACAACAACCGTGTCTTATGACACCGGGTTTGATGATTATGGCCGCACTTATTTTTTTCAAGAAGAGACCCATGGTCAAGGACATGCCCCGCAGAGTGATTTCAACACGCGCACAGTGAAACAGCGCCACAGCATTGAATATGAAGACGGGTTTTTTGACCGCGTGTCTGGTTACACAGAATCTGAACAGAATGTGACACTGGGCATGCTCAATCATTCTGTGCGCCAAGACATGGTGTACAATGATTTGGGACAAGTCACTGATTACACAGACACGCGCACAAAAACCCATTTGCCAGAAGCCTTGGACGGGCCTGATGATTTGTCTTATCTTGAATTTGAGCTTGTGACAGACGTGGAGCGCACCAATCAGACCTATGACCTGCAGGGCCGTTTGATCTCTTATGAGCAAAGCACGTTGTCACAGGGACTGTTTGAAGAAGAAGTGTGGGATGCCACGTTGACCAGTGATGGGCTTGTACAGTCTTTTTCACAGGAAACCAACCGGTACGCGTCAGGTTCTTTAACGCCTTTTGAAACAAAAGTCACTGATCAGTTCAATCAGCATGATGCTTTTGGCCGCACTGTTTCTTACAACAAAACAAGCACAAGTTCTTTGTCGCCTGCCATTCCTGAAACCATTGAATGGGACGCCCTGTCCTTTAATGGCACAGGACAGATCACCTCATCCCTGGAAATCTCAGAACAAAACAATGTCACCAAAACCACACAAAGTTCTTTTGATTACAATTCCAGAGGCCTTCAGTCACGCGTGCAGGAGACTGTCCGGTCTTCTGACAAGCCTGATGTGCAGGAAACAAAAGAATGGCATGGACAAACCTATTATCAAGGCGGGTATTTGCTGGGTTATGTGCTGGACACAGAACAAACAGGCACTTTGTTGTCTGGGGAATCACTCCATATAAACACGCGTCAAACCCGCACACACACCGCGTACAACACCCAAGCACAAGCCACTGACACGCAGGATGTGTTCAGCACTTCTGCTGAACCAGATGTGACCAAAACAGTTGACACCTCAGGCATGACCTATGATGGGTTGGGACGCCTCTTGACCCGTTATGAATCGTCGCACCGCGTGTCTGCTGACGGTCTTTTGGATGACGTGTCTGTGATTCATCAAACAGATTCTTTTTATGATCCAGACACTGGCTTGCAAACCGGGTATGTGCAGGAAAGTTTTAGCAGTGCCACGCCTGATTTGCTCACTGTTTTAACAAGGCGCAACATGGTTTTTGATGACCACGGGCTTTTGAATGCTTATGAAGAATTGGTCGAAGACACGGGTCCTGGTCTGTTCACGCAAAAACACATTCAGCGTTCTGACATGCAGTATGATCAAAACAGTTTAATGTCTTATGCAGAAGCCATCACAGACAACACTGGACTGACTGAAACAGAATGGCAATCCGCTGGGTATAATGGGTTTGGTCAATTGACAGGATCAATAGAAACCGGGGTCACGCCTTTTGGCGTTTTTGAAAAGGATGTCACACAAGTGCAGTATGATGACCAGGGAAGACGCACTGATTTTTATGAAGCTGGTTTTCAAGCCAAAACCGGGGCTTATGACAAACAATGGCAAGGCGCTGTTTATGACAACAAAGGCCAGCTGATTTATTATGAAGAAGACGGGTATCACATAGACCAAGGATATTATGCCAAAACATGGGATGCCTCTGGTCATACAGATGCATACAACACCCATGGACAACAAAATCATTTTTCAGAAACCATCACGCGGTTTTATGCCCCTGATGTGGTGGGCAGTGAAAAAACATCCACACGGGAATGGCACAATGCCCATTACAATGCATTGGGCCAGTTAACGGATTACACAGAAGAGTCAAGTGTTTTTGTATCAGGGATTCAGGATTCATCCACACAAAAAACCTGGCAGGCCTCTGCGCATGATGTGCTGGGCCGGGCCCTGCGCACTGAAGAAACCACACAGACGGTGTATCGTTCTCCTTTAACAGGAGAAGACACACATCAAGAAGAGATTGTGCGCGTGTGGGAAAACCCTGTGTACAACAATGCAGACCGGGACACATTGTCTGCGTATGAAGAAACAGTTGGACGTGTTCTTTGGACAGCCAGCGGGACCATGCTGGAAGACACAGAGACCCAAACCCATCGGCTGGATATGGGTTATGATGATGTGGGGTGTTTGATGTCTTTTTCAGAACAAGGCAACCGGTCAGGAACAGGTTTTGAGCGCGCATGGACGGCCTCCGGGTATGATAACAGGGGGCGTGTCACAGGTTACACAGAAACAGGCTGGTCGGAAAACGGCGGTTTGAACAATTACACCAGGAGCGGGATTCAATACAGCCCAGATGGGTTTGTCACAGGCTATCATGACCAGGGCATTGCAGGCGGGGCTTATGTGAACAAAGACTGGGGCGCAGCTGCTTTGGGATGGGCCCAGACAGAGAATCCTTTGCCAGTGTATGATGTGCTGGGCCGTGTGCGTTCTTTTGGTGAAACAGGTTACACAGAAGCCGGGCGTTATGACAAATATCAATACAACATTCAATATCAGGATGTGTCGCGAACAGGTTTTTATCAGGAATCAGGCTGGTCTTTGGCACAGGGCAGCTATGACAAAACCTGGCAATCTGCTGTTTATGATTTGCATGGCAATATGTCGGCTTATCATCAAGAAACCACCAATGCTTTTTCAGAAACCACAGCAACTGACTGGCACGCGGATCTGGGTTACAACAACAAAAATCAGCTTTTGGGATACACAGAACACAGTTTGGATTATGAGCCAGATCCTGACAATGGAGGCGTTGTTGTTTTGGCAGCAGTGTCTGATGCCATTTGGCGCGGAAATTTGCCTGATTCATACACAGCCTTTGGCCAGCAGCAGCATTACACACTGCACACAGAACGTGTGTATCAAGACACCTTGGACACAGTGGTCACAGACAAAGAATGGAGCTTTGGCGCTTACACACCTGACGGCCGTTTAAATGGTTATCAAGAACGCACAGAAACCGTGCGCACCACTTCTGAAGGCTCACGCACAGATGTGAGTGATGTGGTGCGCAAGCAAACCCACTATTACACAGCAGATGATGTTGTTCTCAATCCTGCGCACAAAGAAGGACTGGTGTCTGGATATGATGAAATTCATTTGGGATCCAAAGCCTCGGAAACACCTGTTCAATATTATATAGATGACATGTTTTATGATGAGGATTGTGCCCTCACTGAATCTTTATCTGTCAATGCAGAAGAAGATTTGCTCTCAGCAGCAGCGCGGCGTTTTGTGGATTGGCTGTCTGGTTTTGACTTTTCAGAACCAGTGCCTGTTGTGCCGGTCATGGCACTGACATTGGCTTTGATGTCGTTTTTGACTTTCAAACCAGATGTGCTCAGTCGCATGTCTGATTGGCTGGACACTTTTGTGGCAGATGCGCTGCCTTTGACTGTGTTAAAAGAACTGCTCATGTCTTTGTCTGGCTTGGGCCATGACCCGCAAGAATCTGTTTATACGTCTTTGATTGCACAAGTGCAAAATGCCTGGCCAAATATTATTACTGTGCTTGGCCAATTGCAGGACAGGGTCATCACAGATTACAGCGGCGTGCCATTTGACACACTGCCTGATTTCCCGTCGGCGCAAACCTTGTTTGCGCGGTTAATGCCTTTTGATTATTTGACCACTGTCACGCACAAAACCAATCTGGTGTATGATGCCCGCCGCCGTTTGGTGCAATGGACTGAGATTTCCCAAGACACAGGATCCCGCGACAAAACCAGCACCACAGACGTGCTGGTGACTTACCATGGCAGCAAAAACCAGCAAGCCACTTATGAAGCGCGCGTGCATGACACAGGGTTTGATGTGATGGGCAATGCTTTGAACAAAGTGTCGCATGTGTTCCGCCTGTATCAGGCTGATGATTATAATTCTTTTGATCTGCCCACAGCTTTTACTGAAATGACGTTTGACAATGACACCCTCACTGTGGATGACGAAGTGCTCCTATGGCCAGACCTGTCTTTGCCTGACAAAACCAATCTGGCCGAGGCCATTCGTGATGAAACGCGCGAAGTGCAGGAAATTGTATACATCAATGCGTACAAAGACATTGTGTACAATGCCTCTGATCAAATGACAGATTATGATCTGACTGGGTATCGGCGGGGTTTTGCGTTTCAAGCGTTTTCTGAATTGTCCAGTATTCAAACCTCTTTGTCTGAATTGCAGTCTGTGCTGGACCTGCAAGACGGGAATGCTGCTGAGGCTGCGTCCACTGAAGCGCAAAGGCTACAGGAATGGCTGGATTTGGTGGCGCAAAAAGAAGCGCAAGCCAATATTGATTTGCCTGAGCAAGACGGTGAAGAAGCTGTGATTCAGCAAGTGATTGATGCTTTGGAAAATCTGAACATAGATGAAGCCGGCAAAGAAAATCTGTTTGATGCAGCCAAAGCCGCTCTCAATGAAGCCATCCTGGTTTTGGCCCAAGCCTCTGTGTCTTTAACTGAAATGCAGAACCTTTTGGATGACGCGCGCGCAGCTTGGAGCAGTGACAATCCTTTGGGCGCTGTGGAAGAAATAGAAAATTATATCAATGCCCGGTTGTCTGAAGAATCATTTATTGTCACGCAAATGGACTTGATCCGTGATTGTCTGGAGGCCATTAAACTCCTGGGTGTGGATGCGCGCACCACAGCCATTGAAAACGCTTTGAATCAGCTGGAAACACAATATGTGAATGTGCTGGTGCCTGCTTTGGAATCTTGGGCAGATCTGGCGCAAGCAGCCAGGGATGCGTACACTTGGACAGGCATTGATCCCATGAGCCCGGACCGGTATGACGCGCTCATGGCCTGGACCCCTGAAGCTGCCTGGGATGCGCTCACAGCACAGGCAGAACAAATCAAAACAGACTTTTTGGGTTTTAAAGATTTCTTGGCTGTTTTTTCAAACACTGTGGACACACAGATGGCTTTGTATGAAACAGAACGTGACCAAACCTATGATGATCGTGAGAACCAAAGAGCTGATGTGCAAGAAAAAGAAGACGCGCTCAAAGACGCCATTGCCACGATACTCAGTCGCGTCAAAAGCAAGTTGCAGAATGACAAATCCCGTGCACAATCTGATTACCAAAGCGCCAGGTCTGCTTATAATGCACTTCATTCTGAGTTGAACAGCAAGTTTTATAATGGCGCCACGCTCATGAATTTTAAAGTGAATTACCCGAATGGCGCTTGGAACGGTGGGACTGACCGACGTTACCGAAAAATGTGGATAAATGATGACGGGCAAGTGCGCTATTGGCGCAGGGACCGCATTTGTAAATATGAGCCGTGGCTGAATTGCTGGTGGGACAATGATGCTGGCGTGACCATAACCCTCAGCCTCAATGACGCTTATGTGCAGGGCTTGCTCTTGAAAGACATGTATTATGGGGGATCTGCACGCAGGGATTATTTGGCTGAATCAACACCTTATTCATCCATGGCGCATGTGTTTGATTATGTGGAGCTGAAATGGTCACAGCCTGGGATTGAGGCAGAGTATTCTGCTGCACAATCTGCGCTCAATGCCGCCAATGCGCAATTGAGTGCGTTTGAGGGTGTTGAATCCCAGTTGTCTCAGCTTTTGCAAACCGATCTGATTGATTTGAGCAATGATTTCAATGGCACAGTGGATTGGGCATCTGTGTCTGATGTGACAGACCTTTTTGAAGAAAACTTTATACAAAACAGCGGTGATTTTTACAGTGACTTCCGGGCGCTCAGCAATGACGCGGCTTTGGAAGCGGATTATGACAATGCTTATTCTGAATTAGAAACCAGCGCCGGTACATTTGAATATTTGTACGCATTACATGAGGACGCCGTGGCGCGCTTGTCATCGGTCAATGATCTAAATGACTTCACCAAGGATCTGCTCAATGGGTCTTCTTCTTTTTCAGGCATTACGCACCAATCCACTTCTCTGACCAATCCAAACAATCTGGTGTCACAGTTACAAACAACCACCACAGCGCTGAAAAACAGGCTGTCTGATTTGCGGCAGGCTGCTGTGGTGTGGCTAACAGCTTTTAATGACAAAAACGCCAAAGTGGTGGTTTACAATGACGCATTGGATGTGCTGGCACAAGCGCGAGACTCACAGGGACAAATGGAAAATGTTTTGGCTGAACTTCAGTTTCATTTGGAACGTTTGCGTGAAGCCAGGGACAACACAGTGTATGAAGACAATGAGCTATCCTTGATTCAGTCTGATGCCGCAGACTTGCAAACGCGCATGCAAGGGCTTTTAACTGGGAGCACATTTTTGCTTGAAGGCGTGTCAGTGTCTTTGTCAGACACCCAGGCCCAGGCTTTGGCTTCTGGAGACGCGGTGATGATCAATGGCCAGGCATGGACATTGGCTGAATTGGCAGCGTCCCCGGATTTGTTTGTCAAAACCACAGCCTCAGAAGTCAACACCATGGCCCGCCGCAGCATTGATTACAATGGCCGCGGTTTGATTGAGGCGTATCAAGAAATTTCTTTTACAGGCACAGAGATTTTGTTGTCTGGCACATTGCAGTCATGGTCTGATTTAACAGAAGCCCAGAAACAAGCGGTTTTTTCAGGCGCATTGGAAGCTGAACTGCCTGGCGCCGGGTCTTTGACATTGCAAAGCGCTTTGTCCCATGCGTACGATGCCTCTGGCCGCGCCACACAGCAAGTGATCCAAACCCGGGAAACCCGCAAAGAAGACACTGAGATTGTGCACAGGGTGTATGACACAGTCATGTCAGACATGTCTTATGACGGGCTGGGGAATCTGGAAAATTATGTCAAAACCATCACAGAGGAAGATCCTTCGCCCACGGAAAAAGGGAAAATCACAGTGGAACGCACCCTCATGCCCATGCTGTATGATGGGGAAGGCCGTTTGCTGCGGTCCCATGTGACCACCACTGAACGTGTGCCCACTTTGGATGGTTTGGGAAATGAATATGAAAAAACCACAGAAACCATCACAGTCATCGAAGATTACAATGATCTGGATCAAGCGTTGCGGGCCACAAAAATTTTACTTGAAGGCGACCGGGCCACTGTGGACACGTCTTTGGTCAACAACAAATATGATGGCCAAGGACGTTTGGTGTACAGCAAATCCTTGATCATCACCACCACCCGGGACCAGATCCCAACTGATTTTGATCCGCAGGTTTTGGTGGACACTTTGCTGCTCACTGAAGAATCTTCTGTCACAGAAAGCTGGGGCCACATGTACAATGCGCGCGATCAAGTCACAAGCCTGGTGCGTTTGACAGAAAAAAACAATGTGACCACACAAGAAAACATCACCTATGAATATGAAAACGGCCGGGTGTCGCAGACAGTCTCTGATGTGCTGGAAATGGGGCTGACCACAGACATTTATGGGGATCCTGGTTTTTATTACCGGGCCAAACAAGTGGAAACAGACATTCATTCTTACAATGCCGCTGGATTGGCTGAACGCCAAACCCGGCGCACTGTGACTGGCACCAAAGAAGTGGTGGAAGAGAGTTTGGCTGACATGCTCTATGATGCGCAAGGACGGCTCTTGTCTTCTTATGAGGCTGTCACAGAAGTCACAGGGGCTTTGTCTCATTCCTACACAGTGGCCCTGACCATTGCCGCGTACGATGCCCA
>JANQER010000191.1 GCA_028278255.1 Elusimicrobiota bacterium
TGTCCTGGGGAAAAACTATTGCTCCGAAGCGAGTTCTGGCAACAAATTGCTGGAGTTTACTCAGTTCGGTGTTGCCGTGGCGCGCAGCGCCGCGGCAACGATAAAGTCACCGGCGCGGCGTTGTTTGCCGCGTCCGGTGGACTGCTTGGTTATGTGTCATTTTATCTATTATTTGAACTCAACTTATCTTTTATGAAATGCATCTATTTTATCTTTGAAATATGTTGAAACCTTGTTTAATTTATAGCTATCACAAGCATGGAATGTTTCAGTGAAGTAAAGAATGACATCTCCATTGTCTTGGATAAAGCAACGTTTAATATCGTATTTTATTGGGGCATCCCCAGAATGATAACTATATAGGCCATCCTTGCTATCTATAATAATATTAGTTTTTGTTTCTATGTCTTTTAGAATGAATTGAATTTTATCTTCCTTTTTTGAGATCTCAACAAGACATCTGTTTTTTTTATTAATAGGCTTAAAACCAAATTCTTTTTTTATTTGATGGTAGAAATCACTAAAGTTGTCTAATTTTTTCTGGTGGAGGGAGACAAGAGATTTAATTCTTTCTTTCTTTTCTTTGATAGCGGATTTGCTATATTTTTCAATGATTTTGGGTGGAGGAGGAGTGTCTCCATATAGGCAGTCAAAAGAACCTGTATAAAAAATATGATTTGAATCGTAGATTTTGTAATAGAAAACACTATTATTTTCATAAGACCGAGATGAAATGCAAAAATATGCATTAAGTTCTTCTAAAAAACCAAATAATTTTATTTCCTCAGTAATAGAGTTGCCACAAGCATTGCTCCATCCAGGGGTTGTGAGATTGATTGAAAAAGTAAAAACGAGAAGAGTAACAATAAAGATTTTAAACTTATAAGAGATGTTTTTCATGTTTTATCCTTTGCAACATAACAATTAATATATCGACTCTATGATTCAGGATTAGTATAGTCTGTGTTTGTCTCTGTGTCAATTGTAATTCAAAAGTATTTGTGAAAAATATTTTTTATATGTGTAATTTATTTTTCATATGAAAATATTAAAAGATTCTGTATATCATTAAAAATTATCTGTTAATTTGGTTTTAGGACATTTTGCGGAGAAGAATAAGTCCTCCCTATTGACATTTATATCAAATTTGTGTTGAATTCAAGTTCAATAGTTAAAAATTTATGAGAAAATATTCGGATAAAAAGAAAAAAAAAGAATTGGTGGATGCGCAGGCGCTTTTTCGGGGCGTGCTGGGGCGGTTGGGGTATCGGCCCGAGCGGTATGCGGTGTTTGATATTTGGGACAGGCTTTTGGGGGCACAGGCGTCAAAGGCTAAAGCAGTGGGGTTGAAGGGGCGGCGGCTGTATGTGGAGGTGGATTCAAGCGCGCGCATGCATGATATCACTTTGAGAAAGAGAAATTTAATTCAGAAATTGAACCAACATTTTGGGACAGAACGCGTTATTTTTGATATAATAGTGCAACTCAGCTCATCGACTGAGGAAAAATATAAGAGATTTTAGATTTTTGATTGAAATGCCCAGGACCTGTCAAACGTATAACTCGTTGCCCAAATAGGCCGACCGATTCGCCATTCATTGACCAGGACATGTTTTTTGTTGATGACGTGGCCTTGAGTTTTTAAATCAAAAATCGCAAATCAAAAATCTAAAATATAATAACTGGAGGATTTCAGTGGGTAAAGATGCGATTGCTAAGCCGGAAAATAGTCAAAGTGTTAATTATGATGCGTCAAAAATTCAGGTCTTAGAAGGGCTGGAAGCTGTTCGCCGTCGCCCTGCCATGTATATTGGGTCCACGGGGAGTATGGGCCTTCATCATTTGGTGTATGAGGTGGTGGATAATTCTATTGATGAGGTGATGGCTGGTTATGCGAAGAATATTGATGTGACCATTCATGAAGATGATTCTGTGACAGTGCAGGACGATGGCCGCGGGATTCCTGTGGATCCGATGAAAGAGGTGAAGGATCCGAAACTGAAGAATAAGCCGGCGGTTGAGGTGGTGATGACCACCTTGCATGCCGGAGGTAAATTTGATCATAAGGCGTATAAAGTATCCGGCGGGTTGCATGGGGTGGGTGTGTCTTGTGTGAATGCTTTGTCTGATTGGCTGGAAATTGAGATTTATAGAGATGGTAAAAAGTATGTGCAGAATTATAAGCGTGGCAAACCAACAGAAGATTTGAAGCAAGCTGGGAAAACCGAAGAGCGCGGCACACGCGTTCATTTTCATCCGGATCCTGAGGTTTTTAGTGTTCTTAAGTATTCTTTTGATACGTTGACCACCAGGCTGCGTGAGCTGGCGTTTTTGAATCCGGGCACACGGATTAATATTTTGGATGAGCGGGATGATAAGCAGCATTCGTATGAGTATGAAGGCGGGATTGCTGAGTTTGTGAAGTTTTTGAATGCGCATAAGACGTCTTTGCATCCCAAGCCGATTTATTTGAAGAAGGAAAAAGACAATTTGGTGGCTGAGATTGCCATGCAGTATAACGATAGTTACAATGAGCAGATTTTTAGTTTTGTGAATAATATCAATACGATTGAGGGCGGCACGCATTTGTCTGGGTTTCGGTCCGCATTGACCAGAGTGATGAATGATTATATTCGGAAACATGATTTGTTGAAGGGGAAGAATTTTAATATTTCAGGGGATGATTCACGCGAAGGGTTGACTGCTGTGATTTCTGTGAAGATTCCTAACCCACAGTTTGAGGGGCAGACCAAGACAAAATTGGGGAATTCAGAAGTGGAAGGGTTGACGCGCCAGATTGTGGGCGAGACCCTGAGCACTTTTTTTGAGGAGAATCCCAACACAGCCAGCAGTATTTGTGATAAGGCGATTTTGTCTGCTGAGGCGCGCGAAGCTGCGCGGAAAGCCCGGGAATTGACAAGGCGTAAAGGGGCTTTGGATTCTGCGTCTTTGCCGGGGAAATTGGCTGACTGTCAGGAGCGCGATCCTGAGAAGTCAGAGCTGTTCTTGGTGGAGGGCGATTCAGCCGGGGGGAGTGCCAAGCAGGGTCGGGACAGGGTGTTTCAGGCGATTTTGCCTTTGAAAGGGAAGATTTTGAATGTGGAGAAGTCGCGGTTGACCAAGATGTTGACCAATGAGGAAATTCGTACCATGATCACAGCCATTGGCTGCGGCGTGGGACAGGATGAAGGCGAAGATGGGTTGAATTTGGATAAACTGCGGTATCATAAGGTGGTCGTGATGACTGATGCTGATGTTGATGGCGCGCACATCAGGACGCTTTTGTTGACTTTCTTTTTTAGGCAGATGCGGCCTTTGGTGGAGAAAGGGCATGTGTATATTGCGCAGCCGCCTCTTTATAAGGTGAAGAAGAATAAGAAAGAGATGTATGTGGACACGGAAGAGAAGATGGATGAGTGGCTTTTGTCTGAAGGCATTAATTCGGCTGAGGTGTTGAATTTGTCGCGCGGAAAAGATGGGGTGAAGATTGAGGACGCGAAATTGAAGAATGCGTTTAAGGCCATGGCTGAGCTGGAAATTCAGCGCAAAAGGTTGCGTAAGAAGGGTGTGGATTGGCCGGAGTTTGTTGATTTTTATAAGAGCGGGAAGATGCCTCTTTACCGGGTGGTGGAAGGCGATAATGTGCAGTATCTTTATGCAGAGAAGGATGTGAAAAAGTGGCGTGCGGATTTTTTGGCCAGGATTAAGGAAACTGGCAAGGAGTCTGTGGCTGTGGAAGAAGAGGATTTGAGCACGCATATGAAGGAATTGTTGGAGATGAAGAAATTGGCAGGTTTGATTGATAAGCTGCGTCAGTTTGGGTTTGATGTGATTCAGGAAGAAGCGCCTGCCTCCGGGAAGGGCAAGAAAGAGGAGACCAAGAAGCCTTTGTTCCGTGTGGTGGTGAAAGATGATGAGAAGGATGTTTTTTCTGTGGCTGAGCTTTTGGATGCGATTAAGGATGCCGGGCGGAAAGGCGCCACGATTCAGCGGTATAAGGGTTTGGGTGAGATGAATCCGCAGCAGTTGTGGGAGACGACCATGGATCCCATGTGCAGGAAAATGCTGCAGGTGAAATGGGAGCCGTCTAATTCTGAAGCAGATGATGTGTTTACGATTTTGATGGGTGATAAGGTGGAGCCGCGCCGGCAGTTTATTGAGACCCATGCGACGGAAGTTCAGAATTTGGATATATAAAACAGGCAAAGGGCATAGAGCAAAGGGCAAAGAGATCGTGGATATTAGAAACTGAAATCAATGGTCGTAGGGGCGGGCCTTGTGCGGGCCTTTGCATCTGCCGAGGGGAAGGGGCAGATGTCCGCCCGTTCAGATGAAGATTTGATTTTCTAGAATTTAAATATATGAGGAGCTACAATGGCTGAGACTTTGAATCAGGGGAATCTTTTGGATCGTATTGTGCCGCGGAATATTGAGGACGAGATGAAGACGTCCTATATTGATTATTCTATGAGCGTGATCGTGGGGCGTGCTTTGCCGGATGTGCGTGACGGGCTGAAGCCTGTGCACAGGCGTATTCTTTATACCATGGATGAGATGGGGTTGGCTCATAACCGGGCTTATAAGAAGTCTGCGCGTGTGGTGGGTGATGTTTTGGGTAAGTATCATCCGCATGGGGATAATGCGGTGTATGATGCTTTGGTGCGGATGGTGCAGGAGTTTTCTTTGCGGCATCCTTTGGTGGATGGTCAGGGGAATTTTGGGTCCATCGACGGCGACCCGGCAGCGGCCATGCGTTATACAGAGGTGCGCCTGGATTCTGTTTCTCAGGAGTTGTTGGGTGATATTGATAAGAACACGGTTGATTTTACGCCCAACTATGACGGTTCTTTGACTGAGCCTGTGGTGCTGCCGGCAAGAATGCCTAATTTGTTGGTGAATGGTTCTTCAGGGATTGCTGTGGGCATGGCCACGAATATTCCGCCGCATAATTTGTCTGAGGTGTGCGACGCGGCTTGCGCTTATATTGATAATGAAGATGTGACTTCCGCTGATCTTTTGAAAGTGATGAAAGGGCCGGATTTTCCCACAGCGGCTTATATCACAGGCCGGCAGGGGATTAAGGATTATTTTGAAACTGGCCGCGGGTCTATTAAACAGCGCGCCAAAGCTGAAATTGAAGATATTCGCGGGGGCAAGCAAGCCATTATTATTACGGAGCTGCCTTATCAGGTGAATAAGGCGAATCTTTTGGAGACGGTTGCCGGTTTGACGCGTGATAAGAAAGTAGAGGGGATTTCTGATATTCGGGATGAGTCGGACCGCCGCGGGATCCGGGCTGTGATTGAGTTGAAGCGCGACACGAATGCGCAGGTGGTGTTGAATCAGCTTTTTAAGTTTACGCAGATGGAGACGTCTTTTGGCGTGATTATGCTGGCGCTGGTGAATGGCCGGCCAAAAGTGTTGCCTGTGCGGGATGTGTTGAAGCATTATGTGAATCACCGGAAGGAAGTGGTGATTCGCCGGGCCAAGTATGAACTGAAGAAAGCCGAGGATCGGGCTCATATTTTGGAAGGGTTGCGCATTGCCATTGATCATTTGGATAAGATTATTCAGATTATCCGTCAATCAAAGAATACAGAGGAAGCGCGCCATACTTTGATGGATAAGTTTGATTTGTCACGGATTCAGGCGCAGGCAATTTTGGATATGCGGCTGCATCAGCTGACCGCGCTTGAGCAGAAAGCTTTGCAGGATGAATACACTGAAGTGATTAAGACCATTGAGCGTTTGAAAACTTTGCTGGCTGATGTGCGAAAGATTTTGGGTGTGGTGAAGGAGGAGTTGGAGGAAGTAAAGGCTAAATACGGAGAGAAGCGGCGCACGCAGATTGTGGCAGCGGCTGTGGAATATGATTTGGAGGATTTGATTCAGCAGGAAGATGTGGTGGTGACGTTTTCTCATGCGGGGTATGTGAAGCGTTTGCCGGCTGATACGTATAAGACGCAGAAGCGCGGGGGCCGGGGTGTGACTGGGATGACCACGAAAGAAGAGGATTTTGTGGAGCAGTTGTTTGTGACGGATACGCATGCTCATTTGCTTCTTTTTACCACGCGGGGACGGGTGTATGGGATTCGTGTGTACGAGGTTCCTGAAGCCGGCCGTTCTGCGCGCGGGAAAGCTGTGGTGAATTTGGTGAGCTTGGGGCCTGATGAGAAGATTACGTCTGCGATTCCTGTGAATTCTTTTGTGGAGGATAAGGGGAAAGAGACTTTTCTTTTGATGAGTACGCGCTCCGGGATGATTAAGAAAACCGCGTTGTCAGAGTTTGATAATATTCGTAAGTCCGGGATTATTGCGATTGGTTTGGATGAAGGCGATGTGCTGGTGGATGTGAAGCGCGCGGATGATAAGCATGAGGTGTTGCTGGGGTCCAAAGACGGTATGTGTATTCGGTTTCCTGCCAAACAAGTGCGGATGATTGGGCGGTCCGGTAAGGGCGTGAAGGGCATGCGTTTGTCCAAAGGGGATCAGATGATTGGGATGGAAGTGGCTGCGCCCGGGACCACGCAGACTTTGGTGACAGCTTGTCAGCTGGGGTATGGCAAGCGCACTGAGTTGAGCGAATACCGCGATCAAAATAGAGCCGGCGGCGGGGTGATCACTATTAAGACGTCTGATCGGAATGGGTCTGTGGTGGGGATTAAGCTGGTGTCAGATGATGATGATTTGATGATGATGACTGAGAAAGGCATGGCTGTGCGTACAAAGGTGAAAGATTTGTCTGTGATCGGCCGCAACACACAGGGTTACCGTTTGATCCGCATGGAAGAAGGCGATAAGCTGTCCATTATGGCGCCTGTGGTGAAGGAAGAAGAGTAGGTTGAATAGTTCACTGGTTTTTTAAGCCTTCGTGGTCCCATATGTTTTTGAATCCAAAGATTTTTCACTTGTCTCCCCTCTCCCGTAAACGGGAGAGGGGTTCGAGCCTTCGGCTCGAAGGGTGAGGGCGGCGTCAATAAAAGTGAAAAGGAATCATCCCACTTCACCCACATACACCAGTTACAATCGCTTCGGTTTCGTTTCATACTCACAGTTTCCTAAAAAAGGGACCCCGCTTTTTTACCCGCGTTTGGTAGAATATTTTCATGCGTGATGGACATAAAACGACCTTTGCCAAGCATCTGCGTAAAAACCAAACCCATGCCGAACATCGGCTTTGGACATTTTTGAGAGACCGCCGCTTTGATCAATTTAAATTTCGGAGACAGAAACCCATCGGCCCTTTTATCGTTGACTTTTGTTGTGATAAAGAGAAGTTGATTATTGAATTAGACGGTGGGCAGCATGATTCAGAACGGCATTGTGATAACCGTAGAACAGCTTTCCTCCAACGTCTTGGTTATAGAGTCATCCGGTTTTGGGATTCTGATTTCTTTAAACATACAAATATCGTTTTAAATGAAATTCATCGGGCTCTTGGTAAAAGTGACTCTTCTCATGCTCCTTTCTCTTCTTCTCTTTCCTTGACACCGCCCTCACCCTTCGAGCCGGAGGCTCGATGCCCTCTCCCGTAAACGGGAGAGGGGAGACAAGTTCATCATGCCTGACTTTCTTAACAGTCCCCATATTGCAAATCGCAATTTGCGATATGTATGTATCTGCCAAATTAATTGTGGGGACCCAGGTCATTGTCATTGCCCGATTTACCTGGCGTATTTTTGGATTAGTGGTTTTTCAAAGACCAAAAACGCCTGATAAATCAGGCAATTACAGGAACCAAAAACGCCTGATAAATCAGGCAATTACAGGAATGAAAGGTGCCTGATAGACGGAAGGCAATTACAGGAACCAAAACATAAACGTGCTTTGACAGCTTGGCATTCGCATTGAGTCAATTACGCAAAAAACTGCACTCATCTGAGTAGGCACATACTTTGTATAATGTGGTTATCAGTAATGGTGCAGCTGTCTTTTGAAAGGAAAATTATGACTGTTCATTTGGAGAAAATTGATGAGGTGCGGTTTCGTGTGCCCAAGACAGGGGGGATGCGTACGGATGGGGTTGTTTATACAACAGAGAATATGATTCAGAAGGTTATTCAGGAGAAGGCCGCTGAGCAGGTGGCGAATATGGCTTGTTTGCCCGGGATTGTGGGGTCTTCCATGGCCATGCCTGATGTGCATTGGGGGTATGGGTTTCCCATCGGCGGGGTGGCTGCCACTTCTGTGAAAGAGGGTGTGATTTCTCCCGGCGGAGTAGGTTTTGACGTGTCATGTGGGATTAGACTTTTAAAAACAAACCTGTTGCTAAAAGATTTTGAAACACAACAAGAAAAACTTGTGGATGCGCTTTTTCAGAGTGTGCCTTCCGGGATTGGGTCCACAGGGCGGATTCATTTGTCTAAGCGTGAGATGCATAAGGTGTTTGAGCAAGGGGCCAAGTGGGCTGTGTCCAATGGGTATGGGGAGTCAGAAGATCTTGAGACGTGTGAGGATGGCGGGTTTTTGGACACGGCTGATCCGGATGCGCCCAGTGATAAGGCTGTTTTGCGCGGCAAGGATCAGCTGGGGACTTTGGGGAGCGGGAATCATTTTTTGGAGATTCAGAGAGTGGAGGAAATTTTTGATCAGGCCGCAGCCAATGTGTTTGGGTTGTTCCTTGGCCAGGCTGTGGTGATGCTGCACACGGGGTCGCGCGGGTGCGGGTATCAGATTTGTGAGGATTTTGTGAGGTTGATGCAGTCTGCTTCTCAGAAGTATGGTTTTTCTTTGCCGGACCGCCAGCTTTGTTGTGCGCCTTTTTTGTCTCCCGAAGGGCAGAAGTATTTTGGGGCTATGTCATCTGCTGCGAATTATGCCCGCGCCAATCGGCAGGTTATGACGCATTGGGTGCGTGAGTCTTTTATGCATGTGCTGGGGATGTCTCCGAATGATTTGGGGATGGGCGTGGTGTATGATGTGTGTCATAATATTGCCAAACTGGAAGAGCATGAGGTGAAGGGGAAGAGAGAGAAGTTGGTTGTTCATCGAAAAGGCGCGACCCGTTCTTTCCCGGCCGGTCATAGTGAGGTGCCGGATGTTTATCAGTCAGTGGGGCAGCCGGTGCTGCTTCCCGGGACAATGGGCACAGGGTCTTATGTGTGTGTGGGCACTGCGCAGGCCATGAAGCAAACTTTTGGGACCACTTGCCATGGAGCTGGCCGCGTGTTGAGCCGGAAAGCCGCTATGAAACAAGTGAATGGCCGGGATTTGCAGGCGCAGCTCAAGCACAAGGGGATTTTGGTGCGCTCTGTTTCTTATAAGGGTTTGGCAGAGGAAGCCCCTCAGGCTTATAAGGATGTGGATGATGTGGTGGCTGTGTGTGAGTCAGCAGGTTTGTCGAAAAGAGTGGCCAGGCTTGTTCCATGGGCTGTGGTAAAAGGATGATTTAACCCCAATGCGGTTTAGATAAGCGTAGTTGCCCGATTTATCGGGCTCTTTAAGGCAAATAAATGCATTAAA
>JANQER010000218.1 GCA_028278255.1 Elusimicrobiota bacterium
CGATTTATCGGGCTCTTTAAGGCAAATAAATGCATTAAAAGCGCCCCATAAATGGGGCAATTACAAAAATCCAGCTTATCTAAACCGCATTGGGGTTAACCCAAAATTTTCAGTTGCACAATATTGTCGTCAATGATTGATGTACAAAAAACTACAAGGGAATCTTTCATGGCGCACGAAAAATTCGGGTTAAAACGCACAGTGAACACTTTTGAGGAATTGACGCGCCAAAGTCAGAGCATCGTCTTTGGTTTTGACTTTTCCCTCGGCTTGGGCTTCTTGGATGGCTCTGAGCAAAGCGCCGATTTTCTTCCCTTCACCTAAATTAAGCTGATTCATCAGCACATGACCATCCAGCAGTTTGGGCGGGACCACTTTTTCATGCCGTAAAAAATGGC
Organism: Elusimicrobiota bacterium; assembly: GCA_028278255.1. GTDB lineage: Bacteria > Elusimicrobiota > Elusimicrobia > FEN-1173 > FEN-1173 > JANQER01. Next base: position 399 of record JANQER010000218.1, read on the forward strand.
TCTCGAGCATTTTATGAATGGTCAAAAACACAGGGTCTTTTATTCCTTTGCGCACCCTGTCTGACAAATAAGTGAAATGATCCGCCAATGACATGACCAACATGGCCACAGCCTCCTGGCCCAAGTCCCGGTAAAAACGATAAACGGCCCTGTCAGTCAAAACAGGCTGATGGCCCAAATTCCCGGGCCGCATATGATGATGCACCAGCTTGGACAACACGCGTTTTTCTTCATTGGACAATCTCAAACGCGCGGCAATTTTAACAGCCATGCGGCTGCCCACATAATCATGCCCGTAAAAATGCAGTCTGCCGTCTGTTTTTTCAGCTGTTTTTGGCTTTCCCACGTCATGCAAAAGCAGCCCGAATTTAACAAGAGAATAGCGCGGGTATCCGCCGACCGCCTCCTTTAAAAATGCTGACAAAGGCCCATAGAATTGAGGGAAGAAAAACCTCAATTTTCCCAACATCCAGTCCAAGGCTTCCATGGCTTTCAGAGAATGCCCCAGCACGCCCTGTTTTCCATAATAAACATGCGCTGTTTTGCGCATGGCCTCGCATTCGGGGATCAGCAAACACAACAATTTGGCCTTGTCCATCTCTTGAAAACATTTCGCAGAACGCGGGCTGGACAATATTTTCAGCAATTCATCCCGCACCCTCTCATGCGCGCTTCTTAATAATTTCTTGTGATGTTTTTTAACGGCTTTTAATGTTTTGGCCTCTATAGAGAAACCCAATTCCGCTAAAAAACGAAACACCCGCAACAAGCGCAAAGGGTCTTCCTGTAAAGCTTTTTCACTGATCAAACGAATCCTGCAGGCCTTCAAATCTTTTGTGCCGCCAAAAAGATCAATCACATGTTTTTGCCACATGCCTTTCTGAAACAAGGCCTCAACCGGCAAGGCCAATGCATTGATTGAAAAATCACGGCGCGCCAAATCCTGCGTCAAATCACGTCCTTGCATTTTTGAAAAATCAAAAGTAACTCTTGCCCCGTCAACGGCATGAACGACCCTGTATGTCCCGCGTTCTTTGTCCAAGGGAAAAGCCCTTTTTTTGAACACACGCGCCAAAGTCTGAGCAGCGCACAGAGCATCCCCTTGAACAGAAAAATCAATATCATGCAAAGGCTTTTTAAGACTGGCATCCCTCAAACACCCCCCCACCAGCCAAAGGGTTCCGGGTGCCCACAATTCTAAAGCAGGGGATAAGACAGAGGCAAGATGGGTTAAACTGGTGATCATACTAATTTCATTCCATTAAATGAAATTAGAAATTTGAAATTAAAATTCTTGAATTTCGAATTTTGTCTGAAGAACGAACGCAAGATCCGTCACCACAACATTTTGTTTACCAATTTCCAATTTCTCATTTCTAATTTCTATGATTTTCTTAATTCTTTCTTCAATATTTTCCCCAAGGTGTTTTTGGGCAGTTCATGCATAAATTCTATGTCCTTGGGCACTTTGTAAGGGGCCAATTTTTCCCGGCACAGCTTCAGCAGTTCGCTTTTCTCCATCACGTGCCTTTCTCTGAGCACCACAAAAGCTTTAATCACTTCATCACCGGTGTTGTCACGCAGCCCCACCACAGCGGTTTCAGCCACAAGCCCGCAAGATATAATCACTTCCTCTATTTCCTGCGGATACACATTCAAACCTTTCACAATAATCAAATCTTTTTTTCTGTCAACGATCTTCAAATAACCATCTGCATCCAATTGCCCCATATCTCCGGTTTTCAGCCAATGATCATCTGTCAGAGTTTCCCTTGTTTCCCGCGGCTTGTTGTAGTACCCGGCCATCACATTGTCGCCCTTCACAAAAATCTCTCCCACATCATGCGGATCAACTTTTTGTTCATTCTCATCAACGAGCTTCACATGTACCCCTGGGATGGGCAGGCCCACAGTGCCGGGCTTGCGCTGGCCGTGCAAAGGATTCAAAGACACCACAGGCGCTGCTTCTGTTAATCCGTACCCCTCCAAAAGAGGAATGCCAAAAGTTTTTTCAAATCCCCGTTGAACGGCTTCAGGCAAAGCCGCTGCGCCTGAAATGGCCACACGCACAGGATTGACCCAGCGGATCATCAAGGCTTTTAAGCCTTTGATTTTTTGCACCAAAGTGGCAAAGATCGGCGGCACACCGCAAAAAAGAGTGACTTTATATTTCCAAATGGCTTTGATCACAGGATCAAACGGCAAAAGAGATTCAATCACCACAGTGGTCGAACCCAAACGCAGAGGCAGCAGCACATTGGTGGTCCAGGCAAAAGAATGAAACATGGGCAGCAGACACAAAAAAACATCTTCCCGGTGTAAATCAATGGCCCCGCGGCAGGATTCGAGATTGGCGGCAAAATTTTTGTGCGTCAGCATCACGCCTTTGGGAACGCCTGTTGTCCCAGCCGTGTAAATAAGCAAAACAAGATCTTCAGGCTCTGTGGGAGGCAGATCTTGAGGCGTGGTTTCTTCCAACAATCGATCAAACAAAGGTTCCGGCCCTTCAGAATTGTTGTTGATAAAAATATGCTTAAGCGTAGGCGCTATTTTTTGCGCTTCCGTCACATTTTTTAAAAATTCTTTTGATGTCAAACAGCCTTTGACCTCAGCGTCCTTGAAAATATACCCGAGCTTTTCGCCCTTTTCCAAAAAGTTAACAGGCACAGCCACAGCGCCCAATTTGATCAAGCCAAAAAACAACACCACAAATTCCGGACAATTCCGCAGAACAATTCCGAATGTATCGCCTTTTCTAATGCCCAGTTTCGCCAAACCGCACGCACACCGGTTCACTTTGTCATTAAAATCTTTGAATGACAAGGGCTGATCTTTGAAGATGAAAGCTGTCTTGTCAGGCACTTCCCTGACAGATTCATCCAATATGGCCTGCAATGTCTTATATGGCATATATCCTCTGCAAAAAACCTCTCTCCCGGCCCCCAAGGTTTAACGTTTTTTATTTCTAATATCCAATTTCTAATTTCTAACACTTTTACTATATAATATCAATATATCATAACATTATTTAACGCAAAAAATCAGGCACAGCCTCCAAAAGAGTATTGGTGTATGGATGCTGAGGGTCTGAAAGAATTTTTTTTGTGTCCCCGGATTCTACGGCTACGCCGTCTTTCAGCACCAACACCTTGTCGGCCATATGGCTCACCACAGCCAAATCATGGCTGACAATAATAACGGCCAGATGAAATCGTTCTCTTAAATCCGCCAGCAAATTGAGGATCTGGGCTTGGATGGATAAATCCAACGCTGACACTGGCTCGTCAGCCACCAGCAAGCGCGGGCGCATGGCCAAGGCCCTGGCAATGGCCAGTCTTTGCTTCTGTCCGCCGGAAAACTGATGCGGATATTGAAACAGTATATCCTGCGGAAGCCCCACGGCTTCCAGCATTTCTTGTATTTGCCCTGTCAACGCCGCATGAGACAATTTTTTCTTTTCAACAAGACGCGCCCGCATTTGCAAAGGTTCTTTTAAAAGCGTATAAACAGACAACTTTGGATTCAAAGAAGACGTGGGATCCTGAAAAATCATTTGCACGCGCACAGCCCATTCGTGTATGGAAAAATCATGAATGGAACGCCCTTCCCATTGCAATTGTCCTTGATCAGGCAAAAGAAACCTGGCCAATATTTTCCCCAATGTTGTTTTGCCGCTGCCGGATTCGCCGACCAATCCGAGAGATTCTCCTGCTGCCAGCTCAAAAGAAACATCTCTGAGCGCACGTACAGACCCCACCCGGTGACGGAACAACCCACCCGTCACAGCAAAAGTCTTGCTTATATTATCAGCTTTCAATAGTTTCATATATACATTTTGCATTTTCTGTTTATCAATACAGATGACAAGCTGTTTCAATATTCTCAACAGGTTTCAAAACAGGCGCCTGCTCTCGACACACATCCATCACATGGGAACAGCGCGGATGAAAAGAACATCCCTTTGGCAAATCCTTGAGATCCGGCGGCTGTCCAGGCAAAATCGGCAATCTCCGGCTTTTGGTCACTGGTCCCTGGTCTTCAGTCTGTTGAGCCAATTTTGGCAAAGACTGCAAAAGTCCCTTCGTGTAAGGATGCAAAGGCTTACGCAAAACAGATCTGGTCTCTCCATATTCCACAATTTCCCCGGCATACATCACAGCCAGCCTGTCTGTTCTTTCAGATAACAAACCCATATTGTGCGTGATCAGCAGCACTGTCATATTCAAATCTTTCCGCAGCTGATCCAGAAGATTCAATATTTCCTTTTGAACAGTCACATCCAAAGCTGTTGTGGGTTCATCTGCAATCACAATTTTGGGATTGGACACAATGGCCATGGCAATGCACGCCCGCTGTCGCTGGCCGCCGGATATCTGATGCGGATAAGACTTGTAAATTCTTTCAGGATCAGGCAAATGCACTTTCTCCAACACATCAATGACTAAATCCTTTGCCGGCTGCGCTGACGCGCCGTGTCTTTGCCCTTTTGAATGAACGCGCACCACTTCTTCTATTTGATCCCCAATAGTCAAAACCGGGTTTAAGGTTGTAAACGGATCCTGAAACACCATGGCAATGCGGCCGCCTCTGAGTTCCCGCATTTCCTGATCAGACAAACCCAGCAATTCCTGATTCTCAAACCAAATTTTGCCTCCCGCAATATCAGACGCATTTTCCGGCAGTAAACGCAAAGGCGTCATGGCCAATGTGGATTTCCCGCACCCGGATTCCCCCACAATTCCAAGCATTTCCCCTTCATACAAATCCAAACACACATTCCGCACGGCATGAATTGTGTGTTTCCCCCGAAAATAATCCACTGACAAATTTTCAATTTTTAACATGGTTTTCATAAAAATTTTCTTTTCTTAAGGGCGGACACGGGGGTCCGCCCCTACGACCTTTCTTTTTACTTCGCACTTTCTATTATTCCATCCGTGGATCCAGGACGTCTCGCAGGCCTTCGCCCAACAGATTAAAAGACAACACTGTGACCAAAATCGACAACAGCGGAAAAATAGTCAGCCACCAGGCCACATGAATATAATCTTTGCCGGCTGTCAGCATATTGCCCCAGGAAGCTGTGGGCGGCTGAACACCCAACCCCAAAAAAGACAAGGCGGATTCCGTTAAAATCGCACTGCCCACGCCCAATGTGGCTGCCACAATCACAGGTGAAATCAAATTGGGCAAAAGATGCACAAACATAATCCGTCCGGTGGAGACCCCCAGTCCTTTCACAGCAAGAATGTAGTCTCTCTCCCGCAGACTCAAGCATTCTCCGCGCACCATTCGGGCCAACCCCATCCATGACATCAGTCCGAGCACCATAATCACCACATAAATATTGGGATCCTTCAGAACGGCAATCACCATGAGAATCAAAAAAATCGTGGGCAAACACAGCAAAATATCAATCACCCGCATGATCACCGCATCCACCCACCCGCTGTAGTAACCGGATATCAATCCCAGAGTTGTTCCGATCAAAACAGAAATCAGCACAGCCAAAAAGCCAACGGCCAAAGAAATCCGCGTGCCGTAAATCACGCGTGAAAAAACATCCCGCCCCAAATCATCTGTGCCCAGACAATGCGCAGAGGAAGGCGGTGTCAGCCGTTGCAAAATATTCTGCTGCAAAGGGTCATAATTGGCAAAAAAAGGAGCAAACAATGCCACAAAAACCAACACACAAATAATGATGGTCCCTGTCACAGCCAATTTATTCCGTCTGAATCGTTGCCAGTATATTGTTAGCATATATAATTGATAGAAATTAGAAACTGGAAATTAAAACAATAAACCAAAATCCCGGATGGACAATGCCCGCACAGATCCCAATTTCTAATTTCAAATTTCATTCATCTGGTGTCAATTACTTGAGGGGTCGCGGAGTTTTATAGGTTCTTTTCCGGTTATTTTGTAATTGCCCCATTCATGGGGCGCTGTCAAAGAATCTCGATGGTTTGCACCCGGCTGTATTACGGTTAATTGCCCGCACGGTTGAAGGGGCACATCAATCGAGAAAATGGGTT
>JANQER010000035.1 GCA_028278255.1 Elusimicrobiota bacterium
AAACCTTACAAAAAGATTTTTTATGGTTAAAAGCCGCGCTTCGCGCTCCGCTCAACACATAAAGAGATCTACAGATTACGCAGATGACACAGATTAAAGACAAAGATAAAAAACAAAAAAATATCTTTTTGCATTCATGTGTCTAATCTGTGTCATCTGCGTAATCCGTGGATAATAAAAAGAATCTTTTTGCCCACAAATTTTGTTAACGAGGCAAATTATTTAACTAATAGCAGGACAACGTATTCTAATAGATGGTTTTGGTTCTAAATTTTACAGTTTGGTGTATTTTTTGACTTTTAAAAGTTGCTTTTTTGGTTTCGGATTTCGAGTTTCGAGTTTATTTTTATTATTCTATAAGGATATTTATGGGATTGGGATTAATGTCATTGGGTATTGTGGGTTTGTTGGCTGGTTTGGGCTTGTCTGCGCGGTGGAATTGGTGGCGCCTGCCTGCGCGCGGTATTCCTATTTTAATGTACCATAAAATAGGAGACCCGCCTCCTGGATCAAAATTAAAAAAACTGTGGGTGTCTGCCGGTCAATTTTGGCAGCAGATGGCTTATTTGAAAAAACATCATTATCTGCCTTTAACGTTCTTTGATATGCTGTCTCTTCAGGAGAAAGGGAGGGCTGTTCCTGACAATGGGGTGGTGATTAGTTTTGATGATGGTTATTTAAACAATTATGAGGTGGCTTTTCCGATTTTAAGAGAATTTAATTTTAAGGCTGTGATTTTTTTGGTGGTGAATGCCGTGGGAAAAGACAATTTTTGGCATGACCCGCAGAATGAGATCCGTATTCCCATGCTGTCTTGGGCGCAGGCTGAAAAAATGCAGTCCTGGGGGATTGAGTTCGGGTCTCACACCATGAGCCATATTCGCTTGTCCAAGCTGGGGCCAAAGACCATCCAGGAGGAATTGGACAGCAGCCGCAGAATCATTGCGGAAAAACTGAGGAAAGAACCTGTTTCTTTTGCGAATCCATATGGCAATGGCCAGGATGATCAGGCCATTCAGGGCATGATTCAAAAAGCCGGGTATCGATGGGCCTGTTCTGTTCATCAGGGCAAAGCTGATCTTGAGCGCACGCCGTATTGTTTGAACAGGATTTTTGTGCGCGGTGATGACAATATGTTTGATTTCCATTTAAACATGACAAGAGGAAAAGCCAGATTATGAGCAAAGAGCACAGAGCAAAGGGCAAAGAGAAATTCGTGGAAATACAATAAAAATTCGATAGACATGCATTGCCCGTTTTATCATGTCTTCACTTTGCTCTTGGCTCTTTGCCCTTTGCTTTCAGATATATATGAATATACTCATCATTCAACTGAGACGGATTGGGGATGTGGTTGTGACCACGCCGGTGATTGATGCGCTGCGACAAGCGTGTCCAGGGGCGCGTATTTCGTTCCTGGTGGAAAAGGCAGCAGCGCCTGTTTTGGCGCATTATGAAGGCTTGGATGAGGTGTTGGTTTTTGATAAGAAGGATTTTTGGAAATGGGTGAAGGAGATTCGGTCCAGACAGTTTGATTGGGTGCTGGACTTTATGAACAACCCGCGCACAGCTCAATTGACGCTTTTGAGCGGGGCCAAGGTGCGTGCGGGATTTGATGTGCCTTTGTGGGGGCTTGTTTATGGCACGCGCATTGCGCGTGCCAGTGTGCCAAAATACGCTGTGCAGAGCAAATTTGATCTTTTACGGGCATTGGGGTTGTCTCTGCCCAATCAAGGGGTGCTGCCGAAAATCAAGCTGACTGAAGCAGATTGTGCCCCGGTCAAAGATTGGTGGGATTTGCGCGGATTGTATCAGTTTTCCGAGGTCATTGGCGTGGCGCCGGCACATCGGCGTCCTATCCGTCGGTGGCCGTCTGCCAAATTTTTGGAGCTGATGAATGTGTTGTGGGAGAAGCAAGACCGGGCTTTTGTTCTTTTCGGAGGACCTGAAGAAGAGGATTACTTGTATGATATTGCCAAGAATTTTGTGTCCCGCGTTTTTGTGATTCCCTCCGGCTCTTTGCGGCAGGCAGCGGCTTTTTTGTCTTTGTGTGATGTGGTGGCGACCAATGACAGCGGTCTGATGCATTTGTCCGTGTCTGTGGGCACGACCACGGTGACAATTTATGGCCCCACTTGGCCTGAGTGCTGGAACCCGCAAGTGCTGCCTCATCGGTGGGTCCAGGCAGAGGGCCTGACTTGCGTGGGGTGCAATTTGGATGAATGCCCGTATCAGCATGAGTGCATGGATTGGGTGTCTGTGTCCCGCGTGGCTGAGGAGGTGGAAAAGGTTGTTCATGGAAGAGATTAATCCCAATGCGGCTTAGATGAGGAATTTATCGTCGGGGAACAGTTGCGTTTGATGGCTCCGTCAGTCGGTTTCGGGAGAAGGCGGAACCCTTACGACCCCTGGGGAACCAGTCCCGGCGGTTCCCCCCCCCGACGCGATGCGTCGGGGCCCCCCTTCCGCTAGGGGATCTCCAGGATTCCACCTCCTCCCGAAACCTTGGACTTTTCCGACGGGAAATGGTCTTGTCTAAACCGCATTGAGATTAACCCGAATAAACCGGAAATACAAAATGCCAAACATTAAAATGCAAAATATAAAATTTAAAATTGGCGCTTGTGTCTTGGTCATTGGTTACTATTTGGTTATTGTATCTTGGAATTTGGAATTTTATTTTTGAGGGGAGGTTTAAGATGAAATCAGTGGCGGAGGAGAATTTTCCGGCAGAAAAGATGGAAAATGCGTATGTGTTTGTGGATGAGTCGGATGTCCATCATAAAGGGCTTTTTGCCAAAAAGGATATTCCAAAAGGGACTCAGATGGTTGAGTACATCGGACCATTGGTCCCGAAAAAAGAGGGGAATCGGTTGTCGAAAGATGGCAATGTGTATGTGTTTTCTTTGGACCGGAAATATGACATTGATGGAAGTGTGCCTTGGAATTTAGCACGGTATGCGAATCATTCGTGCCGGCCCAACACAGAGTCTGTGGGACGTGACAATCAAATTTGGCTGGAAGCCATGCGGGATATTAAGGAGGGAGAAGAAATCACTTATGATTATTGTTATGGGGTGAGTGAATATAAGGACAACCCCTGTGAGTGTGGTCATGAGAATTGTTTCGGTTATATTGTGAGTCAAAAACATATTCATAAAGTCAAAAAGAATGAGAGTGATGAGAATACCGGATAATTGGCTGTGGCGTTGTTTTTTTTATTGGACTTCTTGGGTGTACGGGGCAGCGGTGCGGTGTCGTTCTTGGGCATATGGCAAGGGCATATTGGCTGTCACGCGGCTGCCTGTGCCTGTGTTTTGTGTGGGAAATGTGACTGTGGGAGGAACAGGCAAAACACCGGGCGTGATTTGGCTGGTGGATTATTTGCAGAAGCAGGGACGCAAACCGGGTGTGATCACGCGCGGGTACGGGCGAATCAATGAAAAAGAACCTTTCGTGGTGAGTGACGGGGAAAAAATCGCGGAGAATGGGACAGAATCAGGCGATGAACCGCGTTTGATGGCAAAACGTTTGCCAGGGGTGCCTGTGCTGGCCGGCGCTGACCGGGCCTCTGTGGGCCGGATGGCTGTTGAGAAGTTTGGTGTGGATTGTTTGGTGATGGATGACGGGTTTCAGCATTTGGGTTTGTTTCGGGATTTGGATGTGGTGTGTGTGGATGCGCCTCATTTTTTGTCTTTGTTTTTGAAGGGGAATGAAGGTCTTTTGCTGCCGGCCGGGTTTTTTCGGGAGCCTTTGGCCGGATTGAAGCGGGCCGGCGTGGTGTTTTTGACCAAGGCAAATTTGGTGTCAAAGCAGGAATTGGGGCTGGTGAAACAGGAGATTCAGAAGTATGTGAAAGAGGATGTGCCTGTGGTGTCTGTGAGATATGAATTGTCATTTCCGTCCGCAGACCTGAAGAACAAGCGGGTGTTGGCTTTGTCCGGATTGGGGAATCCTGAATCTTTCGAAAGAGGTTTGCAGCGGTTGGGCGCGGATGTTTTGGGTGTGCGGTACAAGGATCATCATGTTTTTTCTGAAAAAGAGCGCCAAAAAATTCTGCAGAAGGCAGAAAAGGAACAAAGGACGGTTGTGGTGACTGAAAAGGATTTTCAGCGGCTGCCGGCTGATTTCCCATGTGTGGTGGCAAAGTTGGAATGGATCCCGGAAGAAATAAGAGATATTAAAGAGAAATTGGAAATTTGAAATTAGAAATTTGCTCATTTGGACATCTGTCTGTAGGAAGGTGTTGTCGGGGCGGGGCAAGCCCCAATGTGGTTTAGATAAGCTGGATTTTTGTAATTGCCCCATTTATGGGGCGCTTTTAATGCATTTATTTGCCTTAAAGAGCCCGATAAATCGGGCAACT
>JANQER010000224.1 GCA_028278255.1 Elusimicrobiota bacterium
GGTCCTGTTATAGTCACGGTCGGTGATGTCACATCCAATGTGGTCAGGATATTATCGGCTGATACTGATTCATTTCCTTTGGCATCTTTGGATATCACACGGAAATGATACTCTGTGGCTTCAGTAAGCCCTGGCAGAGTTTGTGAATGCCCTGTGACCAAAGCAGGGTCCAATGTGGTGAATGAACCATAAGTTGCGGTTAATCCATACTCCACCAAACTGTCGGCTGGTTCATCTGTGGTCCAATTGACCACGGCAGAGTTTCCAGCAACTGAAGAACCAATATCACTGATCACTGGTGGGAAAGTATCGTTATACACTGTCACATTGATGGGATCAGAAACAGTTGTATACCCGGCTGCATCTCGGGCCACTGCTGTTAACACATAAGCCCCGTTGGCTGACTGCAAGGTGTCCCAAGACATTGAATAGGGCGCTGTTGTGTCTTCAGCACCCAAATCAGCTCCATTCAACTGAAATTGCACGCCAATCACTGATACATTGTCAGAAGCATCTGCCGACACTTCAACTGTGTCTGACACTTCTGCCCCTTCAGCTGGCGCTGTGATGGACACTGTTGGAGAGCTTATATCCAGTGTGGTTAATGTATAATCCCCTGATACTGCTTCATTTCCTTTGGCATCTTTGGATATCACGCGGAAATGATACTCTGTGGCTTCAGCAAGTCCTGGCAGGGATTGTGAATGCCCTGTGACCAAAGCAGGGTCTAATGTGGTGAATGACCCATAAGCTGTGGTTAATCCATACTCCACCAGACTGTCAGCTGGTTCATCTGTGGTCCAATTGACCACGGCAGAGTTTCCAGCAACTGAAGAACCAATATCACTGATCACTGGCGGGAAAGTATCGTTATACACTGTCACATTGATGGGATCTGAAACAGTTGTATACCCGGCTGCATCTCTGGCCACTGCTGTTAATACATAAGCCCCATTGACTGATTGCAGGGTGTCCCAGGACATTTCATAAGGCGCAGCTGTGTCTTCAGCGCCCAAATCAGCTCCATTCAACTGAAACTGCACGCCAACCACTGATACATTGTCAGTTGCGTTTGCGGTCACGGAAACAGTGTCAGACACTTCTGCCCCTTCAATTGGCGCTGTAATTGATACTGTTGGGGAGCTTATATCCAGTGTGGTTAATGTATAATCCCCTGATACTGCTTCATTTCCTTTGGCATCTTTGGATATCACGCGGAAATGATACTCGGTGGCTTCAGTAAGTCCTGGCAGGGTTTGCAAATGTGTTGTGACCAATGCAGGATCCAATGTGGTGAAAAGTCCATAAGCTGTGGTTAATCCATATTCCACTAAACTGTCAGCTGGTTCATCTGTGGTCCAACTGATCGCAGCAGAGTTTCCTGTGACTGATGATCCAATGCCACTAATCACAGGTGGGAAAGTATCGTTATATACATTGACATCCACATAATTACTGCCCACATGACCTTTGTCATCATACGCAAACACCTCTATATAATACATACCATTGGGCCCGGTGGCTTCGGTGTCCCAGGCGTGCGTGTACGGCGCTGTTGTGTCCGTCGATGACGACACCATTTGAAATGTCTGGCCTTCTACCACTCTAAACACCACGCGGTTCACGCCAAAGTTATCGGTCGCATCTGCTGTTACTTCCACCACACCAACCACAGGATCTCCTGGATTATGTGATGTAATATTGACTGTCGGCGGTTCCTCATCTATAACATTATTAACGATCACGGTTCTGAGTGAGCCCAAACCTGTCTTCCCTGCAATATCCATAACATCAGCTGTGATTGTGTATTCCCCATTTTCAACACCAAATGAATTCCATTCAGTTGTATATGGCGCTTCCTCATCGACAAAAGAATAAACAATTGGCCCACTATTTATACCAACTTTAAACTCCACATGAGCCACACCAGTGTCATCACTGGCGTCAGCGCTAATAGTGACCGAGCCACTGACTTCTGCCCCATGCGCAGGCTCAGTCAGGGAGATCTCGGGTTTCTCATAATCATTTTTAACCACCAGTTCACTTACAACTGTCCTTTGGTTGCCTGTTTCATCATAAGCTTTTACAACATAATAACAGACGCCATTAACAGAGGAGGATGAGTCCCACTGAGCAGTGTATGGCGCCTCAAAATCTTCAAAAGAAAAAATTGTTTGGAACTCTTTATTATCAATGCGAAATACAACATGATCCACTCCGCTGTCATCACTGGCTTCTGCGCTTAAGGGCACAATCCCATTGACTATTGCCCCAAAGCCCGGGGAAACATTAGAAACAGCGGGCGAGGTCACATCCACAATATGATGAGTAAAAAACTGCCGGTCAGGAGACCACTGAGAGTTCGCAAGCTCATCCTTTGATCCAACACGAAAATGATAGGTCATCTCCGGCAACAATTCAGTTAATAGAAAAGAATGATCTGTTACAAATGAATCCATAATAGAAACAGTCTCACCATAAGATGCATCAAGCCCATATTCCATAAATGACGCAGAGGGTTCATCTGTTTCCCAACTCACAAAAACAGAATCACTGGTCATATTGGCTGTATGAATATTGCTGATGGCAGGCGGAATATTCTCCACCTCCACCACAACCGAATCCATCGCTGTATTGTCTTCATCATCATACACAATGGCCGTCACTGTATGAGTCCCCGCTGAGAAACCAGATGTATTCCACAGAGACTGATAATAACCATCGATTGGATTTAAACTCGTCCCCAAATCCTCCCCATCTATCTGAAACCGAACATACGCAACTGCGTTATTGTCATTGGCCAATGCTCTCACATACGTCCATGGACCAATGACAGTGTCAGGCATAGGCTCCACAATAGACACAGCAGGTATTGATGGTTTTAAACCAGCAGAATTTTGAGGGTCATGAAGGTTCATGGGCCAATCCATTTTTTCAGGATTATAAGGCACATCCAAGGTAAAAACCGATAAACCGCCTCCTTTCACCATAAGCCCGTTTTTCAAAGCATAGCTAACCGCAATATCTGTTTTTCCGTCTTTGTTAAAATCTCCGATCACAGAACTGGCCATACGATTACTGATATCTTCTCCATTTCCGGCCAAAAACCGCCAAGACCGGATGTTTGTTGCCTCCCGATTAGTAACAACCAAACGATTGTCATCAAAATACTGTGTTTCCGGATCAATAGCAGCATCTGTTTCCGCAACCAAAAGTTCCTGATAACCATCTCCTGTTAAATCTCCTATTGAGACAGGCCCAAAATAGCGCGTTGTATCAATAAGCGGCCAATCACTGGAATACGGAAGTCCTTCGCTGGTCAACACATGAATCACACTTTTGGCTGACACAATAATCTCAATCTGCCCATCTCCCTCTAAATCAGCCAGCGCCACGCTTGCCTGATCAGAGTTCCCCTCAAACGGCAAACTCACAGGCCAGCCGGATTTAATGGAACCATCTGACTCCAATGCCAATAATTTATTTGTACTTCCGCTGATATAAGAAATCAATATGTCAACTTGACCGTCTTGCTCCAAATCCGCAGAAACCATTTGATTAAGCCGCCCGTACAAACTAATATCCGGCCATACACGCGGCGTTCCGTCCCGCTCAAACACTTTAACGGAAAAAGTAGTAGATGAATCTCCTTCCAAAGCCAGAATTTCTTTTCGACAGTCATTGTCCAGGTCAACAGCCATCACGCGGTTAAGTCCAAAATGATAAAGACCTGTATTAAGATCATTCAACACTATAGGAAATTGCCCCTGTTTAAACCCCTCTGACGTCAAAGCAACAATCTTGACTTGAGATTCAGCCTTATACCGTCCCCAAGCTAAAAAATCATTTTGACCATCTCCCTCCAAATCAGTCACTTCAATAGAAGAACCCTTAAAACTCAATGAATAATCAACGAAAGCATCCAATACGCTGCCTGACTGATAAATTTTAAGACTTGTCCCGCTGGGAACAATCACTTCTTCTCCGGGATTATCATCCAGATCACCAACACCCATCTGTCTGATAGAGCCGGATATATTGGATATTAACTGAACAGATCCTTCAACTGAAAATCGATAATAATGACCTTGACCATATTGACCATTTGACAATAAATCAAGGGAAATATCTCCATTTTCATCTTCAACAGGCAAAACACTCGAGAATCTTGATTGTCCATCTTCCAAGATTATTGGCCAGTTCGCTGATATCAAATCAGGCTCTAAATAAATGAATGTGGTTTCAATTGTTGATAGCCCCCCATGCACCACAGTCAACCGCAATGTATAATAGTCTGCCACATTTATGTTTCTTGTGTCCCATTCAGCCAAAGCACCAGCATCTATGGGGGTTGCTCCATTATTGGTCAAAGAGATATTTTCTACTGACCACCCAGACTCAGGGGTTATTCCGCGCGCCCATTCCACTAAAAAATGATCAAAATGAGGATGCACTGTTTTCCCTGATAATGACACAATTTCACCTGGTTTAAACACTTGAGCCATAGGAGGTGTCTCCGGTTGAACAGGCGATGAAATAGACATAAAATCCACTGATGCCGTCACCTGATCTGCAAAAGAAATCCCTTGTGCATCAAAAACACGCAACCGAAATGTGTAAACACCATCCACAACAGATGTGGGATCAAAAACGCCCAACTCTCCATCAACCACCGGGTTTATTCCTTGCTGAATCAAAATCCAAGACTCAGGAGATTCTCCTTCTCCATATTCCAACACATAATGATCAAAATCATCTCCTGCTGCTGTTCCATGGATAGAAGTTATCGCAGAAAGGACTTCCTCTCCTAAAGGCGCAGCAATATCAACTATTGGGACAGAATTCACAGAAACCGCTGCCAAGGCATTGATACGTCCATAGCCAGAATAAACATCAAATCCCGGGGTTTCCACGTCAGCAGCCGTTGTTCTAATAATAGACCGGACTTGCTCATTTGTAAATTCAGGATGCTTAGAAAGAATCAAAGCTGCCAACCCTGACACATGAGGCGCAGCCATGCTTGTCCCATTGGAACGTGTATATTCATCATTATCAGGAAAACCCATATCCGTGTTCTCCGCTCTAAGAGAAATAATAAGCATACCAGGCGCAGCCACATCAATCGTTGGGCCATAATTGGAGAAATAAGCTTTTTCATCATTTTGATCATAAGCTGACACTGAAATGCTATTCAAATAAGCAGCAGGGTATTCAGAGTCATCCGTATTATCATTTCCAGCAGCAGAAACAATCAAAACCCCTAGACTATGCGCATAATCAATTGCTTCTTTTATGGCAGATGAATAGGATCCGCTCCAACTATTGTTCATCACATCAGCCCCATTATTAGCAGCATAATAAATGGAATTAACCAATGCAGAGGTTGTTCCATAACGATTATCAGCCAATCCTTTCACCGCCATGATTTTGGCTTCCGGCGCCATCCCAATAATGCCTATGCCATTATTCCCCACAGCCGCAATAGTGCCGGCACAATGTGTCCCATGCCCATACCCATCAGCAGGATCATTGTCTTCAGCCGGTGAATTATAATCAACCCCAATAAAATCCCAGCCATTCACATCATCCACATAGCCATTGCCATCATCATCAATACCATTATCAGGAATTTCATTCACATTGGTCCACATATTGGATGCTATGTCTGGATGATTCCTGTCCACGCCTGTGTCCACCACAGCCACCACCACACCACTCCCCAAAGAAACATCCCAAGCACCCGAGGCTGATGTAATATGCACACCATACATGTCTGGATAATCATTCCCCCAAGTCCCTGTGCTCAAAAAATACGGATCATTGGGTGTCATATTCACTGAATAAATTTGTTCTTTCTCCACATATTCCACAGAAGGATCATCTTTCAAGGACATTATTTGAGCCTCAATTTGGTCTTCAGATGCATTGTCACAATCCAGGGTGTATATATAGGAGATATCAGGTGTACGGGTGGATCTTCTGGCGCTCTTGCGGCCAAGTTTGTTTCGGAAATGCTGTATCATTTGCTCATTGGACCACTTTTTTTTCTTTTTCATCTGAACATGCTTGCGGAACATGGGACGCATCTTTTGAATGCCATGTTTCTTTAAAAATTTTCGGATTTTGCGCGGGCTGGTTTTTTCTTTTAGTTCCAAAGAAGAGAGAGGCAATGCTGATTCGACTTTTGCGCCAAAATCTTTTTTAAACTTCACAATCAATCCTTTTGGTTTGTCCTGGGCAGAGCTTATTTGAAAACCACCTGCCAAAACAAAAGAGCACATCATCATTGCTGTTAATATTTTTTTCATCATAATATTCCCTCCATTATGTCAAAGAAAGTATTCATCTGTTTCCACCCGTCTCCCTCGATTCATCTGATCATTTTAAAATAACGAACAAGGACTTAAAAACGCCGATAAATCGGCAGGCTACAACCACACGCAAAACATGGCTGAACCACTGAAACTGCACATAAAACCAGAACCACAAACAGACTGCGGCAAATTGTCGGGATACATACATCATACCGGCACAACACAGTTTTATCAATTATAATCTGCCGGAAAATTTATAATCAGGCGCATACCATATTTATACATCAAAAACCACACACAACCATCACAAACCAGTCACATTTTTTTAACATTTAATCCGAATTTATCATTCAACCGGATTGAATGCTTTTTGAGCATAAAAAATATAACGAACATAAAAAAAGAAAAAGTTGTTGGGGCAAAAAAAAACCATTATCAAGGGCCAATCCTTGAATAATGGTATTTCTATAGTATAGGATATATATGGGACAGGGAATACTGACGTAAGCATAATGCCCTCAGCATTAAACAGTATTTCCCCAGTGGGCTAAGTATAGCAGGGATGGAGGATTTGTCAATGACTTTTTAGCAAGAAATGTCAATGCTCAGCAAAACTGCATGCTTTTAGGGCTGAAAAAATCCATTATTTAGTTTCCCCAGGTTTTTGTAGTTGCCCAATTTATTGGGCGCTTTTGATGCTCTAGAATGATTTAAAGAGCCCGATAAATCTAGCCATATCCGGCTTTAGACGGAGGGCAATGACAAAAACTCCGCGACCCCTCAATTATTTACAGTCCCGTTGATTTCTCAATCAATAAACGGGCTGTCATGCGGGTGGATCCTTCTGTTTTGGCGTGTAAATTGGCTTTTTTCACTTGCAGCATTTGAGGTGAATTCTGCAGTTGATAAACAAATTTGGCCAAATTCCTCCATGGACTCTCAGTCACAACAGACACAGCTGTTTCCTGTTCCTGCTTTTGATCCTGGGATGACAAAGGTTTCATGTCCTTGATTTTCACACGGCTTCTCCTGGCCAGCTTCTCAATCTCCTTTAAAAAAGGCGTCATGGCATCAGCGCTCTCCAGATTGGCAACCAAGGTCAGGGCATAGTCTTTGTATTCCTCCACAATCTGATTTTTTTGTGACAGGATATGCCTGTCTCTTTTCAGCAAGGCCTCCTGGGTGTCAATATCACTGTTCAGCCGGCTCCAGGAAGACAACATATTGGACACAACAAACTTATCCAACACAAACAAACCAGACAGCAATAAGGTAATGACCAGTATTGTCTTTTCACGTTTTTGAAGTGTGGACCTCATCATTCCTCCTAAAAACTTTTTAACCACAGAGTTCACAGAGCCAAACAGAGAAAAAACATCGAATTCATATTTTTCTCAATCTTTTCTCTGTGCCCTCTGTGTGCTCTGTGGTTAACTCTTTTAACTGGCAGTAAATTTGAAAATCAACCATGTCTTTCCCCTCCAAGCGGCGCGTATTAGAAGACTTGAGCTCTGCTTTGACAAACGGCCCAACCCCGTTCAACTGTTTGACCAAATTCACTGCCTTGGACAATGTAAAAGACATCCCCTGCACCACCACAAACCGGTCTTTTTCAAAGGTCAATGTGCTCAATGAAATGCCCCTGGGAATAGTCTGGTTCAATGTTTTCATCACTTCCACCAAAGTCCCTTTCCCGCTGATCTTCTCTTTGGCGGCTTCCACTTGTCTTTGCATTTGCCTCAATTCTTTTACTTCAGATCCGGCAGAGGCCCTGCTCTCTCGAATAAACTTCAACCGCCCTTGCTTTTCACGCAAATTCTGCACAAAAACACCGGACAAAGCACATAAAAAAACCAATAAAAGAGAAGAAAAAACAAAAGCCTCCTTCTTAAAAGCATCCTGGGTTTTCCTCTGCATCTCTTCTTTCGGCAGCAAATTCACCGCAACGACTTGCCCCAGCAAAGCCGCGCCCACAGCAGAACCACAGGCCAGACTTTTCACATTTTCACTTGTTTCAAATCTCTTTTGACAATCAATTGTTTGTTGTATATCCATTTTCAGGCCGAATTCATTTTGTAGAACAGGTCTCAGCGCCTGCGTTTTTTCCTCCTCCCCCAAAAGAAAAACCTGTATAGGTGCTTTTAATTTATTTGTTTTCTGATAAGCCTCCAAAGACATTTTCAACTCAGACACCAGCTTGTCCTGCCATTGATCAATCCCACCGGCCAGCAGGCCTTTTTTCATCGGGATACTCCGGGCAAATTGAATTCTGCCATTCTCAAACACAGCCAACACAGCATCTGTGCTGCTTATTTCAATGGTGATCTGCGTTCCCTCTGAATCACGGACAAAAGCGCCTGCGGCATGAGACGCCAAAACAATCTTATCCGGCGACAACCCAGCCATTTTCAGAATATCCAGATATTGATCAACATCTTCCCGACGCACAACAATCATCATGACCCGTGAATGCCCGCGCTCATCCGCACCAAGAACCTCAAAATCCGTAATAATCTCCTCAGCAGAAAACGGCATTTGCCGCAAAGCCTGAAACGCAATCATTTGACGAATTTCAGCATGATTCGCAGAAGGCAGATCCACATATTTCACAATGGCCAAACGCTGCGGCAGACAAGCTGTCACAAATCCTTTTTGCAAGCGCTCCGCCCCTGCCCGCTCACGAATCAACGCGCCTTTTTCAGACGTTGTCCCTGTCCCCAGCGGCACAGAAAATATCTTGTCAATCATTGGTTCAGCTCTTGAATGATCTGCCTGTACAACAATGACAGCATCAGATACCATCCCAATACCAATGGTTTTACTCTTCTTAAAAACCATTTGCTGCATTCCATAATAAATTTTCTGAATTCTCTTCATTTTAATCCCCACACAGGCATTCCTCCCCAAAAAGCTGTTTGAAATTCGATGTTGTCTTCATTAAATTCTGGCCGCAACTCAATTTGTTTTGTCCTTTAACCTAGATGCTACAGTCAAATCACGCATTCTGATAGTTCCTTTTAACCCCAATGCGGTTTAGATAAGCCTGATTTTTGTAATTGCTCCATTTATGGAGCGCTTTTAACGCATTTATTGGTTTTAAAGAGCCCGATAAATCGGGCAGCTACGCTTATCTAAACCGCATTGCTTTTAACCCGATTTCCTCGGCGCTCTTTTCCAATTTAATCAAAATCGTTTCTTTTTTACAAAACTTCAGACCAATATAACGGCTGCAAGCCCTTTTGATAGGGTGAAACCACAATGTCATATCGCCGCCAAGACCGGCTGTCAAAAGTCCTGACCATCATATTCAGACGAAAGCAAGTTGACTTCACACACAACATTTTTTTCTGAAGACAGTGATTCAAAGACACTCTTTCTTCATCCGTTAAAGCGTATAAATGATTGAGCCTCTGCAGCACAGACCCCAAACTCTCAAACACCCCGTCATCCTCAGTGCCCATGACAAAATCTTCCCCTTCTCGGAACATCCTGATTTTTTCCGCCAAAGACCCTGTCAGCCCTGTTTTTTCCAGAACAGCCGGGGAAGCTGTATTCAAATTCACTTGACCGGTCCCAAACACTGTCAGAACCTCTTTCACTTCATCAAAGATATCAGGTGTGACGCCTTTCACAAGGCTCAACTCCGCTAAACTTCTCAAAGGACCGTTCCGGCAAGAATAAGGATTGGGCAGGCTCTCATAATAGCGGCTTTCAGCCCCGGAAGACAAAACCGCATTATTCTTGTCCCGCCAATCCATCAAACAGGGGACAATGTCCGGCTCCATTGAAAAAATTTTTTCCAACACTTCCTTTGGCGCATGATTCAAATTGATTTTGCTCTCTTCATCCGCCAAACCATAGAACCGTTTTCTTTCACCCATGGCATCCTGTGTGTCTCGTGCAAAAGTTAGTTTTGCTTTGGCCATGCTCAATTTTTCAAACAACGCCGGGGCATGCGCCCACTCTTGATTCAGCGCAGAATAGCCTATGGCTCTATGCTTGCTGAGAACTGACACCGCATGAACCACCCCGGCTTTGGCTGACTGCAGCAAGCAGATATCATCCCACTGATATTTTGTCAGTTTCAACTCAAAACGGGCTTTCAAAGCCAGAGACAGAGCTGTTAATGACAAAAGCGTCAATATCCACAATGACAGCACCAACACAGAACCGGAATTGTCACGAATTTTATTTAACATATTATCCTGAAAATCCGAAATCCTAATTTCACGCTTTTTATTTATCCTTTATAGGCCACCAGCAGCCCTGTTGGAATGACACAAGTTTTGACAAAAATCATGGGGGTTTCTGAATCCTCTTGCTTGTGCAAAGAGAATGTCACACGCACAGCCGCTGGATAAGATTCCTTGTCCTTCCACTGGGGTTCCCAACGCACTGAGTCATCTTCCATGGCCGGCGCGTACGCATATTCAAAATGAATTTCTGTTGGGAAAGAAGTGACTGTTTCCTCTGTTTTCAGTTTTTTGTGTTCCAAACCATGCCTGAATCTCTTTTCAATTCTCTGAAGCCGCCAATCCATGGATTTCCCCTCATCCACATCAACATAGGCCGGCTTATAAGTCAAATAAACAATCTCTTTGTCTGTTTTTAATGTGTAGAATTCAATT
This sequence comes from Elusimicrobiota bacterium, assembly GCA_028278255.1. Lineage (GTDB taxonomy): Bacteria > Elusimicrobiota > Elusimicrobia > FEN-1173 > FEN-1173 > JANQER01. The sequence goes on from JANQER010000224.1 coordinate 10,943, forward strand.
TTATCCCCTGCGCCCTGAAGAGCGCCGCCTGGAAAAGCCGTCATATGCCTGAGCTCTCTGGCGATTTGACTGAGCACTATCCGTGCTTCCTGGTTCAAAGCCGTGGCATCTTCCCCTTTTTTCCACACACTGAGACCGCTGCGCAGCGTGGCGCCCAAAGACACCGCCAAAACAGAAAAAATAGCAACGGCCACCATCAGCTCAATGAGGGTGAAGCCTTTATTCATTTTTGATTTTTGATTGATGATTTTTGATTGATGAACCATTTTATTTCCTTATGACGGGCGGACATCTGCCCCTTCCCCTCGGCAGATGCAGAGGCCTGCACAAGGCCCGCC
>JANQER010000258.1 GCA_028278255.1 Elusimicrobiota bacterium
TGTAGTTGGTTGACGCATTGTCTGGGGGAAATTGGACCGCCAAGAAGGCATGGCGGACGAAATTGGTCGTATCTTGGAGTTTGGTTATTTCGTAGAGGCGGGTTTGAGAAGCCCGTCTATTTTTATGTGGTGTTTTGAAGATTCTGAACGGGAATATTTTTATGAGTGAAAAGGAATTGTTGAAAAAAGCTGTGGATATCATCAGGCAGCGCATGCCCAAGGGGTTGAAATACCGGGTGTTTTTATTTGGTTCCCGGGCAGAGGGGAAAGCGTCTGAGCGGTCGGATTTTGACATTGGGTGCGACTATGACGCGGAAGATCTTCCCACTGGGACAAGAGGAGAAATTCTTTGCGATTTAGAGGAACTTCCTGTTTTGCATAAAGTGGATTTTGTGGATTTTAACCGTGCGGCTGAAGGTTTTAAAAATATAGCCAGGCAAAATATGAGGATTCTCTATGAATGCTGAGCAGAATGAAAGACTGCGCCAATGTGTGTTTTTTGTATGGGGATAGATAATTCTATCATGAGAGCCTTAAGTGCTTTTTCCACAGATTGTTGTGCGTTATGAAGACATGGGTTATAGAGAGAATCCTTGAGGAGTGTTTTGGTTGCTTCTAAATTTTCTTCTGCGTATTTTAACCAGATGGTTGTGTCATCTTTCATAGACAGTTTCACCCTGATTAATTGTTGGTAAAAAATAATTTTGTTCAACCTTTGCTTTTAGTGGAATAATATCCAGTGGGATAAGACGGGCAACAGAGCGTGTTTTTTTACGGTATTTTGTGGCCAAAGGAAGATATTTCTCATGACTATTTTGAAAGATAGCCACGTCTAAGTCATTGGGGTCATCAGATGATAGGAATGAGCCAAAAACCACAATTTTTTCTATTTCTTTTTCATCTTTTAAGCACAGAACCAGATCTTGTTTAATGGCCATTTTTTGTTTTTTAGTCATGCTCCTATTATAAGATTTTTTTGTTTTAATTGCTATTTGTTTAGCCTGAAAATTTCAGTGGCCTGGTTTTTTCGGCTGAAACAGGCATGAGTTTTTTAGACTGTAATCTATTTTACTCATGAGTAAATTATAGTGTAGTAGAAATTACTCATGAAAATAATGATATTGTGTCAGGGATTTGATTCCGGTTTTTGTGAGCAGTTTGTTGTTGACGCCTTCCTGTAAGTCCCGGCTGGCTGTGGCTGTGGAAATGCTTTTGTGCAGCTGCATGTAGTCCTTTCTGGTAAAAATCCTGTTTTTAAAGTGTGTTTGGGCTGTTTTGAGTCTGGTGCGTGGCGTTTGCGGACTTGGCCGGACTTCTTGCGCAAATTCAATAACTGTTTGATATATGGTTTTGAGCCTGAATTCAATAAATTTTGTGGAATGTCCCTCCTGAATCGTAGGGAGGGAGTGCCCGCGCTTTGTTCGTTTGTGTAGTTGCCTGATTCATCAGGCGTATTTGGTTTTGGGCTTATATGCTGCGGATTTTGTTTTTGCGTGCCACTTGAGGGGCTGGAACAGCCATTTTCAGGCCCTCGCATTGGCCCAGGGCACGGCTGATGTCCGTGCATAGATTCAAAATAAGGGGGGTAATACTGAGCGCTCGTATCATGAAATGATAGTATCATATGATACTATCATTGGGCAAGCGCAGAAACAGGGAGATTTATTTTTTTATGAGTTTTTGGAGGAGTATTTTGAAATGCTGTAAAGCTTTGGGAAATTGATCATAAACAGATTGTGACAATGCATCATTGTAAGTGTGGGCCAATTCATTCCTGATATCAATTAACTCAATCCAAAAGTCGTCGTAGTCTATTGTGCCTTCTTGAAAAGCTTTTCTAAAACAGTCTTTTGGAGAGTGGCATAGAACGCCTTCGTGCTCTTCCAGGAACGCTTTCACGGTCTTCCATGATAAATCCAAAGTGAATTCAAAGCGGAGGATCGCTGAATCCCGCACGACATCGTTTTTTTCAAGAGACAGTACCTCTTCAAAACGATTGACGGCTTTTTCCAATTCTTGGAGCAAGTTGCTTAGCTTGGACATATTTCCTTCAATGGCAATGTTTTCTGCAAGGCTATTTTTTTAAATTCTTTTGTCACTTTTTGAAAATCCACAATGTCGATTTTGTAGAGGATGGGCAGTTCTTCTATTTCGTCCCATATTTTCCCCAAAATGGTGAAAGGAATTTCTTTTGGTCCGTTAATGCCCACATCGACATCAGCTCTGGGGCTGTTTTTGCCGGTGACACGGGAGCCGAAAAAGAATATTTGGTAAACATGAAGATCCAAATACTTCCCTGCTATATTTAAGATTGTGCGTGTTAATTTGTCAAGTGGATAGTATTCCAGATTCATTATTTAATTATAACAAAATTTCAAACCAAAACCTTCCTGCCTGTCATAAATTGTACCCATATAATATTTTCAGAATGTCATGGTTGTTTAAAAACTTCAGAGGAATGTCCGGGTAGAGTTCCTGAAAGGCGCTGTATTTTTTTGTTTTAATATTAAAGAATAAATTCATCCCTGTAAAGGACTTTTATGATGCTTGATTGGATATTCCTTGGATAGAACATATGTTAAGAACAATAAAATAATCTGATATAATTTATATTACTAGTATAAATTTTATCTGATTGAATAATTGTTGTCAGGAGGAATTTTTATTCTTTGGTCATTGGTTATTATTTGGTTATTGTGTCATGGAATTTGGTTGTTTCCGGTCACATCTATGCTTGTATCTGAATCACCAAATGCGTGTCAAAGGTGTTGAGAAGTGTTTGCGCATTGAATTCTTTGGCAGGGATGGTTAATGTGCCGTCTTCTTCGAGTGAGAGCCCGAGTTTTTCAGCCATTTGTGCGGCTTCAGGGCCTTCCAGGACCACGTCTTGGGTGAGCATGAGGATTTGCATAACAGAAGCGCCCATATAGTTTTGGGCGTGCAGTGTGTCCACCACCAGGCGGAGTTTGAGGGTGGGGAGATTGTTTTGTGCAGCCATATATTGAGCCAGGAGGCTGGTTGATATCTTTCCACTGACCAATACATTGCCTTTATTGAGGTCCTTCCTGCTGACCAAAATGAATTTTTCAACAGTGTTCTGATCAAATCCGTGCTTTTGCATGAGGACCTTGGCCATTCTGCGTTTTGAGACAAACCATGATTTTGAAACCACTGCCACTGGCTGTCCTCTTTTAATGGATTCTTTGATCATGCCCTTGAGACCATCATTGAGCTGTGACAAGCTTTTGTAGTCAATGGTCAAAGCTGTTTGTTCGGTAGAAGTTGTTGAGGCCAGAACAGTGTTCAGTATGTTCATGGGCTCAGCCAAAAGTCTGTCCAGAAAAGACATCAATGCTTTTTGGGCTTCTTGAATATCCTGTGCCATGGGATCCAGGTCCTTTGTGTCAGCGTTCATGGCTGTTTGGAGCATAGACCTTATTTGCGCGAGTAATGTTCTGTCATGGGGATTGTCCAAATTGAATTCAGGGGATAGAATGCGCAAGGGTTTTTTCAGGGCGTTCTGATTTGTTGTGAGAGCCAATTTGAGGACTGCAAATACATTCTGTTTTTGCGGAGCTGAGAGAATTATGGCTTTTTCAGGAGAAACAGCGATTTTTTCCAGAAGCATATTGAATGGATGATCAAAAACAGGTGCGGATTTTTTTTGAGGTGGAATGATCATCTGTTTTAAACGTGTCAGGTAGGTTTTAAATACAGGAGAAGAAATCAGTTTGTTGGCTGCCAGAATGGCAAAAGGCAAAAGAATGACAATGGCCGCTATGGCAATATAAGGCCAGGATATTTGGCTTGCCGGGATCAAGGTTTTTATGAGAGGGATCAATGCCGATTTGTGAAATGGCGACCAAAGGATAAACAAGCGTGTGCATACAAAAGCTGTTATAAATGTGAATAGGGCCAACGTTGTTTCTATCAAAGCGTCCCCGTGTTTATTCATGTCTATAGGGAGGCTTCCTTCTTCACTGGAGGACGCTTTGATGACATGAGGAGATGGGGGCTCAGAAGGGGATGAACTTTGTCCATTGTCCTCATTTTCGGTGTCATCTGCTAATATGTATTTATAAGCTTCATTCACGTGTTTGATAAATATGAATGCCATGGGGCTAGCAATTTTTGCCGCAATGTTGGGCCTATTGAAAAAGTTTTGTAGATCTTCGAGATTGTTGGCTTTGATGACAACATCGCCTTCTGAATCCTCGTGTGAAGAGATGTATTTATAAACTCCAGGTTGTTCGTCTGCTTCCCTAGAAACAAAGTGTACAAAGGCAGCCCAGTTTTCGGTTTCTCTCTGGGATAATTCAAATCCTTTCTCTGGTTTCCTTTTTTGAAATGTATAGCAAAAATTGCCTTCAGAGTCTTGGAGGATAGCTTTTCCTATATAAGCGGGTAGATTTAAAATATCAGGCTTATTTTCATGGGACAAAAGGATTGTTCGGATACCTGATTTTTTTGCGGCATGTATTTTTTTGTCTATTCCCAATACTTTTTTAACTTGTCCTTCTGGAGACAATTCCCCTGTGGCTGCCACATATTGGCGGACTATTTTATGAGGGACAATGGCCGAGGCAATGGCCACTGCCAGCGGAAGCCCTGCAGAAGGGCCTTCTTTTTTAGGCGCCAAAGGAGAGATGGGCAGGCATATATTCCATTCATCCATATGTTGAGTCGGATCCAATTTAAAAACATCTTTAAGATTGTCCCTGACGACTTTGTAGGCATTGTGAGCACTTTCTATGATGTCATTTTCTGCGCGGCCTATGATAGTGATGTTGTCAGATGATAATTTGCTTCGCTGTGCGTCAATGGTTCCTACAACGCCTCCCTTTGGGCTGACAAAAAGAATAGAAGTTGAGCGCTGTTTGTAGGGTTTGTCAATCTTTTTAGGCTTGTCAGGAGCACCTAAAAGAAGTTTTAGTAATCCTTCTGTTATATTTATAGTTCTGATTTTTCGGTCAATCGCGTGGCTGATAGAACCTCTGATAATATGGCTGAGTGTTTTGGAGAGTTCAATGGGTTTTGAGATTTTGTAGTTATCAATAATATTTTCTATAAACTCTTCATACGTGTCATTTTTCTTAGGGAGTTGAATTGTGATATAACCTTCTCCGCTTTCAAAATTGTATTCATTATCCAGTTCCTTCAGTGCTCTGGCTCCACTCTCAATTAGATGTTTTCTTTTAATAGGTGCTGGTTCAATAATGTCAGTGCGGTCGAGAAGTGGGGCGGTCAGTGTTCTTTCACGGATGTCCTGTGCTGTGCAGAAAATCGTTAGGCCTCTGATATCAAAAGGGCCTGCATAAAGGTCATCAAAACTATCTCTTTCAGGGTCCAGAAGATGGATAAGCATTTGACGGATTTCATGCGGCGCTTTGTCAATATTGTGAAGGATGAGAATCGGATCATTGAATCCGCATGATTTGATTTGTTCAAAAATGCACCCTGGGACAGAACCGCGGTAGGTTGGCAGAAAGCCGATGAGCACTGCCAGATCCTTAATGCTCAGCATGTCAATTTCCACAATAGGCCTGTTTGTTACTCCTGAATATTGTTCGACGGCAAGACGGACATCTTCATTTAAATCAGTCTTAATTAAGAGGTTTGTTCTGTATCCTTGTGTTTTGTTTGCCCGCAATTGCATGTTTTTGACAAGGAGCAATTCCAGCTTGTCAATGACCTCCTCAAGTCCACTAATGTTCTTGTCAGATCTTTCTGAGAATTCGGTGAGAATCCTTTTCCCGGTTCGGTGTAGTCTGTTGAGACGATTGGGGTCGTCTTTGTCAGGCAAGTCAGGCAAAAAATCCGGTGATTTTTTATTCCACGGGAATTTCAGCAGAGTGTCTATTCTGAATTTTAGTTTTGCTTTTTCAGTGCTGCCATCGCGGGAATTGATATAGCTGATAAAAAGATGCTCACCTTTTTTATGGGGGGAATAGTCTGTTTTGCCGATTTGGTCTGGAAGATCTTTGATTTTTTGGTGTAGTTTTTTCAGCGTGCCTTTGGCTTCCAATGCTTCTTTTTTCATTTCCGCCAGTGTTTTTAACAGCATGTCTTTGGTGACTTCATCTTGGCTTGCGGGAAGTTCATCGCTCGCAATTCTCATGGCTTTTAAGGCAATTGGGATATCGATTGTGTCGCTGTTTATTTCATTGATTAAATGCCTAACTGCTTTTTGTGGGATTATCACTTGTTTTGTTTGGGATAAATTTCGTGTCTCTGTGGTCAGAATTGCCGCTGGGTCATCTACGGCCACCGTATGCGGGATGAATTTCTGGTAATATTCAAAAATATTCTCTGAGTTTTGATAATGTGTTTCCTCGCTTGTCATTGCAACTAGGGGTGGCCCTTGTGGACTGACATTGATTTGATTGATAATCCTTTCAAAGGCCAGCTGGTAATCGCCCTCTTTTTTAAATCTGATTTTTAAAGCATCTAGATCCAAAACCAGAAGCATGTTGCCTGCTTCTTTGGCATCAGTGATCATGGACAGTATTGTGTTGGTGGCTTGATTAATATTGACTGGTATTTGTTTAATATCAATGGTTAAGACCCGGTAGTTTGTGCCATTGTTCATTAAATGCTGTGCAATAAGCTCGGGCATGTAAGTTTTTATTTCTTCAAAAGGGGTGATAAGTGCCAGGTTATGGAACGTGCTGTTCCCCAGGGTTTTGATTGCTTCGCTGGTGGTGGCGCTGTGGGATTGTGCAAGGTCTGCAAGGATGGGGGAGTGTTTGGACGATCCGATTGAATAATTGACCAGACGGCCTTCTCGTTCATGTTTTAGCAGCCTCATTCGGCAGCTGTATTGTGAATAAATAAGGTCGATTTTTTTTCTGAGACTCGGTTGATCATCTAAGATTTGGAATATCGTGTTTGTGAGACTGTCAATGTCGTCATTAATGACACTGGATACTTCTTCTTGAATCACATGGCTGTCTCCAAAAGTCGGGTTATTGAAAAAAGTATAATGCTCGTTGACGACGTAAATGAAATCATCGACCATTTCATTGATTTCTTCCAGGGCGTTTTCATATTCATTTTGCATATCAATGTTCAAACTTTTCCTTTTTTGTTGTATTGCTTGGAAATCCGGCGGGTCAATAATGGTATCGGACTCTATTCGCAGTAGATCTTTGATGAATATTACTTGTGAAGCTTCTGCAAGAAAATTATCAATTTCTGCCATAATTCTATGCGCTTCAGATTTAAAGGTGACAGTTGTGTCTATTTCAAAGGCAGGTTTTTTTTCTACGAGGGCTTGATGTTGTCGTTTGTATTTTTTTGCTCTTTGATCGATGATAGCGATTCTGGCATCTGAGAGCAGCTGCCCGAGTGTTAGATGGCTGAATTCCGTTAACAGAGCTTCCATGGCGTTTGAATATGCGGGAGTCATACAAATTGAATAAAAAATATTGCCGGCCAACTCAGGGTTGTCTATCATTAGTCGCTGCAGTAAGCTTTCTAGAGATTGGATTTCCTTTTGCTTTTGCTCTTTGTCAGAAGTTAGTGTGGATTCTGTTAAAAAATTCGCAAACAATTGAACAGGATTTTTTCCTCTGATGAGTGTTTGGTGATTAATTTTCTGCTCATGACCATTAATGGTTTTTGTTATTGTGATGTCCTGCCATTCGAGTGGGTTGGTATAGGTGGGTGGGACCGAGTCAGGGTGAGCCGGTGTCCTGTCTTGATCAGCATCTTTATCTTTTTCTTCCTGAGAAAAGTCAGAGAGAATAACTGAGTCAGTTCTTTTTGTTTCCTCAAGAGTTTTTCTTTTTTGTTTTTCCTCATGGTGTTCGATGGAATGAGAAAACGCATCGGCTGCATTGTCTACAAGAATATAGAACATTCTATCTGATAATTGAGGCAGGTCACTGAATATTTTTTGTATTTTCTTGAAATCTGCTGATGACTCAGAAAGGCTTATATGTAAAACTTTTGTTGTTTCAGTGTGTGCCCCGTCATATTGCGCTGTGCCCGAGCTTCTTATGGCGGTTATTTCTGGTTTTTTACTCATAGAAATATTAAGGTCAGATTGGTTTTTATGTGTTTCTTGTAGGGTGTCTAAATAATTATTCCAATATTCTATTTGCTGGCGCTCATTTGGTCTGGAATTATCGTCAGGTGCTAAATATGGCAGATAGAGGCTTTTGTCAGGAATACTGAGAATGGCGCCTCGTAAGGATCTGTTTAATCCGAAAACATCGTCAACTAAATCTTCTTTGTTTTCATGAGGCATTATCATGGTTTTGACATCAGCGTCGATGCAGGAAAAGAGTCGTTTTTGAAGATCTTTGCTTTTGTTGATATGACCATGGACACTCATTTGTCCGATCACAGCAGTGTCTTTTTGTAAGGGCAAGGAAAAGATGGATGACATTGCCCCCATGAGTAAAGGAAGTGTTTTGTCATGATCATCTTCTTTGAGTGTATAAGGGAATATTACTTGCTGATTATACAAGCTTTTTTTCTGTGGAGTGGTTTGTGTAAATGTTTTTTCTAGGGCTGAGAAATTGTTTTCCAAAAAGACATTTAATATGCTTTGTATGTCTTGAACAATATATTCATGTTGTGTGTTTCCTTTGAGCTTTACGGTGGGTGGATTTGAGGCTGATGTCATGGGTGAAGTGTGGCATGAGAGTAATTGTATGTTCCCGTCAATTAATGGGGTGATGACTTGTCCCGCTACTTGTTTTTGAGGCAGTTGCGGCCGTTGTTTTTTGGGTTTCCCCAGAAATTTTTCTATGTTTTGTGGGTTTATTTCAATAGGTTTGAGGTTGTTGGATCCCTGTTCATACCATTGACGAATGGCATTGAGTATGAGCTTTTCCAGTAATATCATTAATTCTCTGACACCAGGTGTGGTGATATAGTTTTTGACGATTGCTCTGATCACCTGAGTCGGGTTTTTGACGACAATCTGTCCTGTCGGATTAAAGTGCCCCAATAGTTTGCTGAGAATTTTTAAGCCTATATTCACTTTGTCTTTGGCTGTGTAAGGAGGCAGCTCAATCCAGACAATATTTTTTTGTATATCAGGGACCAAATTGTCATAGACGTTGGCTGTTAGTATGAAGAACACATTGGATGTGTCTATGGGAATATCTGCTGTAAAATACTGGTCAATCAGTTTTTTATCTTTGATCATGTTGGCGATGGTTTGTTGGACTTCCGGAGAGGCTTTGTCGATTTCATCTATCACAATCACCATTTGATTGGTGCCGGCGTCAATAAATGCTTTGGCAAAAACACTCATTTCAGCGCCCACATAAGTCAGTGGGAACCCAATAAACTCCTCCTTTTTCTGCATGCCTGCCACTGAGATGACCTGATTTTTCCATTCAATCACTTTGCCGATTGACATGGCCAGTGTTGTTTTGCCCATGCCTGCTTCAGAAAAAATACCGATGGTGTCTCCTGATTTTTCCATGCCATTGACTTCTTGATCCAGTTGTGAAAAGACCACTGTCTTTATGGCTGATTTTGCTGTGTGCATCCCGCCATGGGATCGGTCCATGCTTTCATTTAGTTTGGTCATAAACCGGTCTGCATTTTCTTCTCTTTGCTCTCTGGGTGTGCCCTCTTGTTCTGGGTCATAGGCTGCTAGGAAATTGCTTTTCCCTTTGTTTTTGGATTCAACCACACGCAAGGCTTTTAATACAAAAGACATGAGTTTATCTCTCTCTGGGTCATTGATAGGGCGCTCTTGAATTGTTTTGAGACTTTGTTCTATTTTCTGCCATTCAGATTCAACCATTGTTTGTTTGAGGGCCACTGCTCTTAAGTATAAAGGCAATATGTCAGAGGGTGGAAGGCTGGCCAGGGCTTTGTTGAGTTCTTTTTCCGATATGATGGGGTTTTCCGGATCCTTGATTTTGACATGGGAAATGGTTTGTTCCAGCAAATTGAGCGCCATCGTGATGGGGGTAAAGGGCTCTCTGTCTTGTAATTTCTTGAGGAATGCGCTCAAATCTTTTTCTATGATTTTCACATGATGGATTTTTTCATATATTTTAGCTGTTTGTTCGAGCAAGTCGAGGTCGCTTTGGATGTTATGTTCACTTGTGGAAATAATTGTTTCAAATATTTCTGTAAACTTTTGATTGGATAAAAGCTGAGTTTGTTGTGTCTGTTCTGAGGCAATGGATATAATATGTGGTCTTTCTTCTCGCGGTATGCCGTTCCAGTCATTTAAGATTGATGTTAAATCATCGATGTTTTCGCTTTTATAGACATCAAAATCCAATACCAAAACAACATTCTTAAGCCTTCTGGCATGGTCAATTAGATTTTTGATTGTTATGATTTGATCTTTATTGGCTTTAAAAGTGGCGTATATTTTTTTGAGATCTACATATATTAATTGTTTGTTTTTAAGTGAATCAGTTCCTAGAAAGTGTTGTGGAATGGCTTCTAAAAGCATGTTTTTCTCAATATCCGACGAGTAGCTTATTGAGACTGGTCTGGCAGTGGTGGATTTGATCGTTCTCTCTGTTTTGGTCAGAAGTTCTTTGTATTGCTTGTATTGGATCAATTCTTTGTTTTTTCGATGAAAAGTAAATGCCGTTAAATTAACAAAATCATGCAAAGTGGCGGTTTTGAGTTCGCTGGCAGATTTTTGAACCACTGAGTGAGTGTCTCGATGGAGATCTCTCCTCGCAACAGAGCGTTGAGATCCTGTTTGCCTGATTTGAAATAGAGCATGAATTTTTTTGTAAGCAAGTATTTTTTTTAAGTTTTTGAAAACGGAAATGTAGAAAGCAGAATATTTGTCGCCGGCTGTTTTCGGGTAATTGTAGGCTCTGATATTTCCCCATGAATTTTCGTCCCAGGATTGGCAGTCTCTGGTGATGTCTTCCCTGGGTTTTATCCTTTCTGAAAGTTTTTTGGTTTTGGTTTTTCTTAATGTTTTGATATATGTCCCTATTGAGGTTTTATGCCTGTTGAGCGTGCGGAGATCGTCCTTCAAGTATTTTTTGAAAGCTTGAATTTTTTTAGAATCTGTGTCTTCAAGAAATCTAGACCAGGCTGCATTTTTTAGGATTTTTATTATTTTTTCTAATTCTTCGGCTTGTTCAGAAAGAGAAGATTCCAGCATGTCTAATAATTCAGACATGTTTTTAGGGTCTTTGTTTTTATATTTTTCATTGATTTGATTAATAATGCTTTTGGTCTGTAAAACTTTGCTTCGGTAAATTCTTAAGATTTCTATGAATTCTTCATAGGCTATTTCTGCATAGCCTTGCCAAACACGGCCGATTAATTGCTTGGCCAGGCTTTTTTTATATTCACGACGTATGTTACGTTGTTTGGAGAATGTTGCTTCAAAATAGTCCGCAGATGCTCTGTCATCAATGGCTTGAATATGTGCTAATTCTGCTGTGGCAGCCCTCATGCTTGTGTTGGGATCTGATGGCATCGATTCTAATATATCCTCAATTGAGATGTTGTCTTTATATAAGTCTGTATATCCTTCAAATCTGGGGACCAGCGGGAACAATATTTCTCCAATAGGTTCTTCTTTTGATAAAGACAGTTCAGCTGAGAATTTTGTTTTTTCGCGCTGGAGCGCATTGAGGGTGTTGTATATGGTGTGGCCAAGGGCATGGGAGCCTAAAAGGTCATCTGCCCAAGGGCCTATGCCAAGAAGGGAAGCGCCTGGTAAAAAGTCCAGTGTCATTGTTGAGGCAGGGCTGGCATAGAAAAGCAGAAGCAGAAGCGCTATGGCTGGATAAAAGGCCAGTTGCCAGCCGGTGTTTTTGAAGTTTTTTATAAAGGTTTGCCCCAACAGATAGGTTCCCTGGCAGATAATAATGAGCTGTAAAAAGGCCAAAAAGATGTCTGAGGGAACTGCCTGATAACATAAGCCGTACATGAACATGAGACCTGAAGCGCGCGCGATCCAGTGCTTTTTGGTTGTATTGTTATGGCGGATGAGAAAGGTAATGGGGAGAAGAATAGTGCATATTTCAACAGCAGGCGCTGCCACAATTTCAAGAAGCAGTTTGCCCCATTTCGGCATTTGGGGATATCCAAGTTGTGTGATAAAAATCCAATTCCAGAATTTCTCCAGTTCCGGAAGCACCAGCAAGGATTCTGGCGCGGGTGAAGCCATGGGTGTGATTGTGGATTCAGGCGGGTTTGTCTGAAAGTCACTGATATATTTGGAAATGATATCTGCCTGGTTGATTATGCCTTGCGACAGAAAATGTTTGATGCGGCCTTTGTCAGTTATCAAAGTCGGCAAAATAGATTGCTGTGTGCCTTTGTTGGTCATGATGAAAGGCATGGGGTCTTGTTTTTTTCTTTCGATGGAGCCAATAATGAATTCTATGGTTTTTCCAGTTTGTGTGTTTTCAATGGTGAGAGGTGTCTCATGGCATTGAATGCTTTTAGTGGCAGCCAATTCCTGTTTGTTGAGCTCTAACCCCCATTGTGCAAGAAGGGAGGAAGCTGTTTCAGGTGACTGGAGAGTGAGGAGACCATTAAGCAGAGCGGAAAATTCTGTGAGCGTTGAAAGATCTGTTAACCGGCTGAGCTGTCTTAAAGTGGCGGAGGTGTTTTTGGTTTGAGGGGAGAGGTCAAACTGGGGGCGTACCACTATATAAGAGTAGCCGTTTCTGCGGAACAAACGCGTGAGGCCAGGGGTGTGGAAGCCGCCGGCAATTAAAATGGATGGTTTTGAATATTTTTGATTGGAAGAATGATTCTCTTTGCTCTTTGCTCTTTGCTCTTTGCTTTTGATGAGGTTTTCCACCATGGCTTTGTTTCTTCTTTCTGCGAGTTCATAGAAACGGTTCACAAGGGGTTCGTGTTTTTGGAGAAGGGGTTTGAGCGTTTCCAGATCCGGGTAAAAGGAGCGTGGTGCGCCGGATTCGAGTCTGGCCAGGAATGATTCCACTGTTTTCCAGGTTTCCATGTGTTTTTCATTCTGAAAGGTTTTCCAGGCGTCCGGTGTCATTTCCAAGGACCAGAGGCGTTTTTGAAGTGAGATCCAAGCGTTGATTTGATACAGGCGTTCCGGCGGGGGAATGAGCCAGACAGGGGAATAGGTGTTTTTGCCTGTATGTGCTTTGAGAAGAAGCTGTCCTGTTTCTTTTTCCAGCTTGTTGAGCTCGTCATTGAGTCTTTCCACTCGTAGGTTTTCAGTTTTTTCAAGATATGTCACATATGTTTGGATATGGCTTGTGGCTGGTGTTATTTTGGATTCTGTTTTTTCTGCGAGTTGAAGGATATTTTGATAAAACAGGCGCGGGTTCAGGCGTCCGGCTTTGATATCCATGGCTTGTTGAGTGAGCGGTGCAAGAAAGGCTTTGCCAAAAGTGTCAGAGACGAGCAGGAGGAAGTCTTGAAGTTCTTTTTTAACGGCTTCGGGATTTATTTGCTGTTCCAAGGCGTTTGTTTCTATATATAAGGAGGTGTGGGGGTATTTTGTTTGGAATGAATTGCCGGACCAAAGTGATTTGAGCCCTTGAATATATTGATTAAGAGAGATTTCATTTTTTGGGTAATCTTGGGACAGTTGGTCCAGGGCCTTGAGTTCAGATGAATAGTGTTTTTGTTTTTGTGTGTGGAGTCTTTGGGACAGTTTGTCCAGGTAGTGCAGCACCCGGATGCGGCTGACAAAGGTGTTGTCCCGGCATTCAGAATTGGCTTTGTGCAGGGCCGGGTCATCCACGCCCACTATATTGATATTGGTTTGGTCATCTGTGATGGCCAAATGTTCTTCGCCAGTGAGTTTATTGGTTTTGAGGAGATAATCGCAAAGCTTGTTTCTGAGGGTTTTGTCCGGGAAAACCTTGAGCCAGTGTGTGTTGACTTGTCCCCAGGCGCCTTCGACTCCCACCAGGAGAGATGGGGAGAGGGGGAGATGGGGAGAGGGGGAGATAAAACCTTTGTTTCCCACACTATCTCTTCCTGCGATGCTCTTTATTATTTTTCCTAGGCTTTTTTGGGCGCTGTACAGGCCGTGGGCGTCTTGGATGTGGATGATAAAGGGTGTGTCAGCCAAAGGTTGTTCCAAAGAAGAATCCGGGTCAAAGGGTTTGGGCGCCCAGTAGGTTTCTGTGATCACGCCAATGGATGCGGGGATAACTTGATTGGGCAGATCAGCTGTGTGGTGGAATAGGTTTTCAGGCAGTTGTACGGGCGGGCCTTGCGTTTGCCCGAGCAGGGATAGGTTGTTATTTTTGATTTTTACTTGAGGGCCGTAGGTTTTGTTTTGTAGTGTTTTTTTTCTTTCTTCCCAGAAGTTTTGATTCCTTGTTTGTTTGCCGGCTTGGGCAAATGGGGACAAAAGGGTCGTGCAAAGGAAAGCGCATGCTGTGAGCAGCGCTATGGTCTTCTTGAAAGAGAATCTATAAATGTGTGGTTCCAAGGTGTTCATAATGGTAAATGTTATAAGCCATATCTCTATGAGGAAAAATATTTTTTTCCGTCTTAAAGCCGCATAGATAGTATGATGTATATAAATAATTCATATATAAAGAATACAAAAACTATCTTAAGTTCATCTTAAGAAGTTGTAACATTTCCGTAAATATTCTTGGAGGATGTGCAGCGTGGGAGCAAAAACAGTTATTACAATATTGACGATTTTAATGTTTAAATAATATGTATAAACAGTATAATAATAATGACAAATAAAACAATAAAAGTCAAGGATTTGGTCATTGGTAAATAGTATAAAAGAAAAGACGTATCAAGGAAAGGGATATTCGTGGGAATCGGTTTGTCATACAATAGTCATTCAATAGGCTGTTTTTTGTGAATTGATCGGATTGAGTTTATTTAAAAAATGCCATTAATATGGCGGTGATGGTGGTCACTTGGCCGATCCAGAAGATAAACATCCATTTAATGAGATCAGCTCTGACATTTTCGATTTTGGCTTCAAGGTGAGCAGCGGATTTTTCAATTTTTGTGTCAAGTTGCGCGAGACGCTTTTCAAATTTTTCTTCTGCTATTTCCAAAGTCACTTTTTGGGTTTCATTTTCGACTTTGTCGAGAATTTCAACCGAAGCATGAGCCCCTTCGTCAGTCAATTTGTCAGTCAATATCTTAGGCAATGCAATAACAGTCATTTTTTATCACCTATTTTTTACTTATTTAAAACTTTTAGATTCAATAAAAGTATATACTATTCAACAACGTATTTCTACTGAATTTCTTATAAATAAGCTGATATAAAATCCGTCCTGGCAGCCAATTTCACACCCGAAGGGTGCCAATTTCTATATATTATTCGTACCTATATCCAATCCGTTCTACAGTATGGATTTTTTCGCCGTGTTTGTTGAGTTTTTTGCGGAGGCGGCCCACATGAACGTCTACAGTGCGCGTGTTGCCGAAATATTCGTGGCCCCACACTGTTTCAGAGAGTTCTGCACGGGTCAGGACTTTGCCATGATTGCGGATGAGGAGCGCCAGAAGGTCGAATTCCTTGGGGGAGAGCTCAATGGATTTGCCTTCAATGTGAACAGAGTGTTTGTCCAGATCAATGGAGAGTTCGCCGTCATTGATAGCGGTTTCTTTTTTGTCGCGCCAGTCCACGCGGCGCAGCACAGCTTTGATGCGGGCCACCAGTTCTGTTTGGTTGAATGGTTTGGTGATGTAGTCATCAGCCCCGATTTCCAGGCCGGCAATTTTATATGAGTCCAGAGTTTGAACAGTGAGGATCACAACCGGGATGTATTTGGTGACAGGGTCGTTCCTGAGCATTTTGCAGACCTCAAAACCGTCTTTGTCCGGCAGCTGGAGATCCAGAACCACGAGGTCTGGTTTTGAGTTTTGTATTTTTTTGAGAGCGTCAGAGGCATTGTCAGCGCCCACTGTGATAAATCCTTCACGAATGAGGACGTTTTCAATTAATTTGCGGATGTCTTTGTCATCATCAACCACCATGATGCGTTTTCTGGCCATTGTTTTTCTCCTCGAAAAGATTAAGATTTTGCAACGCCATTGCTGCCTGCGCGTCCCCGGTTCGCGGTCAGCACTGTTTTCTGTAACAATTCATAACTGATCAGGTCTCTGTAATTGCTCGATTTGTCGGGCGTATTTTAGAGAGGATCGGTAAACAATTTTTAAAAGCGCCCGATGAATCGGGCAATTACTTATAAACATAAACAATTTTTAAAAGCGCCCGATGAATCGGGCAATTACTTATAAACATGAACAATTTTTAAAAGCGCCCGATGAATCGGGCAATTACGACCGCTCTAGCGGAAGTGTGTTAGGGGAAAGACCCCATAGAAAATGAAAAGACTTGAGCGATTACAACAATTCATTATATTATATGAAACGCAATCAGCCAATAACAATATTTAATCCGGAGAAGCTGAAAATAACCAAATTCCAAGATACAAGATACAAACAAATTCCAATAACCAAGATATAATTGCCAAATTTAATTTTTTAAAACCATAATATTCTTGTTTTTACCGTGTCAACCTGAGCAGTTTAAATGAGAATTTTAAATCGGTGTTTGTGTCTTGTCTCTTGGGTGACTTGGTTATTATTTGGTTATTGTTACTTGGAATTTGGTTATTTCTTAACTGTTTTCTGTTTCAGCCCTTTTTTCCTGCATTGAAGTGAGGGGGAGAGTGATGTGGGCTGTGGCGCCTTTGTCCACCTCGCTTTCCATCCACACTTGCCCGTCATGCGCTTCTACAAAGCCTTTGACAATGGTGAGTCCCAGGCCTGTGCCTTTGGTTTTTCTCACCAGACCCTGTGTGGGCTTGACCTGTTCGAATTTGTTAAAGACATTTTTAAGGGCTGACGGCGGAATGCCGATGCCGGTGTCTTGGATCATGATGTGAATCATGTTGTTTTCTTTTTTGGCTGAGAAGGTGATCTGCCCGTTTTCAGGCGTGAATTTAAGCGCATTGCTGATGAGGTTTGTGAAGATTTCCAGCATTTTGTCCGCATCCACAAACAGCATGGGCAGGCTGTCAGGGATGTCAATGACAAAGTTGATTTTTTTCTCATGCGCTTGTGGGCGGAAGATAATGGCCATTTCTTTGGCAATGCTTTTGAGCGGGATGTCTTCCGGGTGAAGCTCGATTTTTTCAGATTCGATTTTGGCCACATCCAGGAGATTGTCAATGAACCTGGCCAAGCGCATGGCATTGTTTTTGATCACCAGCAGGTGCTCTTCCTGCTCTTCGTTGAGAGGGCCTGCGCCTTTGCGCAGAAGAAGCTCCACATATCCGCGCAATGAGGTAAGCGGTGATCTGAGCTCATGCGTGACATTGGACACAAAGTCCTGCTTGAGCTGGTCTAATTCCTGCAGTTTGGCAGCCATGATATTGAATTCGTGAGCCAATTCACCCAGTTCGTCCCGGGATGTGATTTCTATGCGGTGGTCCAAATAGCCTTCTCCTATTTCCTGGGCCCCGTCGCTGAGGAGTTTAATGGGTCTGGCCATTAAATAGGCCAGTAATACCGCAAAAACAATGCCCATAAACAGGGAAAGAGCTGTGGCCAGGGCAATGCGGCGGCGGGCTGCCAAAAGGGTTTGATCCACTATTTGCATGGTGGCGTTTCTTGAATAGCCAACGCAGGCTGTGGCCACACGTTTTTTGTGTAATAGGATTGGGAGAGAGAGGTCTACGAGTATGTCCCCGGCGGATTCTGATGTTTGGCGCAGCAGAGAATTGGCTTCCAAAGCTTTGAGTATGGTTGTGTCAGCGGATTTTTTGCCTGTGAGTATGGGATTGGTATGTGCCAGAATCCGTCCTTCATGATCTATCACCATGGCATAGGACAAGGCCTTGGACCGTTGGATCAGGGTGAGGTAGCTGGAGATGAGCATGTTGTTTTTGGTGGAAACAGCTTCGCGTCCGATTTCTGCCAAAAATTGCACGATTTCCATCTGGCTTTGCTGTACGCGCTGCGTCAGATAGTGCCGTTCAGCAAGGTAAAGGGAAAATCCCACGCTGGAAACCACACCTAACACCAAAAGGCTGGAATATGCGCTTAATTTTGTTCGTAGAGGTATTTTTTTCAAGGTATCTTGAGTTTACCAGAAGTTTACCAATTGATCAATACCCCCCTTGTTGATGATTCATTTATTTTATAAAATATGCAAATTACTTATTGACATATTGAAACAAATAATTGGGAGGGAGGATATTGCAATGCCTACAGTGAACAACAGCGCCATAGGGCTTCTTATTTTGAGTATTGGGATTTTAGGGGTTATTATCAGCTTTTTGATCACAGACCGGAAAAAATATTTTATGGCTTTGGGTTTGTCAGGTTTGATTGCCATTATGGGGCTTTTTCAGTTTTTCCGTCCTGGTGTTCGTCAATGGAAGCAGTCCCGGCGGATGTCTGATTTGAGAAAGAAGCAGAAGCTTAATTTAAAAGCGCTTCAGGAAAAACTTCGCCAAGCCAGAAGCGAAGCCGGCAAAAAAGCACAACCAAAGGCTGCTCAAAAAAAGAAATAGTATCGATAAAAGTGAATACATTTTGAACAAAAAAGGTCCGGTTGTCATGAATAAACCGGGCCTTTTTTAGTCCTTAAGAGGATTCATTCAAAAATATTTTAAGTCCATATTTATTATTGGTTATTATTTGGTTATTGTGTCTTGGAATTTGGTTATTTCCGGAATTTGTTTATGCCCCACTGTCCTTTCCTCACAGCAGATCCGATTGACGCCATCTCATTGGAACAGAGCTTTCGTTCCAGGGAATCCGGCGCTGTGGTGACATTTCAAGAGGTTGTGCGGCGGGATCGCACTGAAAAAGGGGAAATTGATTATTTGTTCTATGAAGCTTATGAAGCCATGGCTGAAAAGGAAATCCACGCGATTAAGCAAAAAACAGAGTCCCAGTGGCCTGGAACTGAGATGGTTGTGCAGCGTCGTGTGGGGCGTGTCAATGCAGGGGAAACAAGTGTGTTTGTGGCTGTGAGTGCGCCTGAGCGTTTAAAGGCTTTTGAAGCCTGTCATTTTGTGATTGAGAGCATGAAATCTTTTGTTCCGATATGGAAAAAGGATATTTACACCAATGGCTCTTCGCAATGGACAGTGTGTTCTCATGGGGCCATGCTGGTGTCTGATGAGGCCATTGTGATGCCAGAATCGTAAATGAATCGTGGTTCGTTATTCGTAACTGGTCATTTGTAATTGGTTATTATTTGGTTATTGTTTCTTGGAATTCGGTTGTTTCCGGTTTATCCGGTTATGACATTCATTGGACATCATGTCAATAAATTTATAAAATGAGATTAATTGTGAAATACAGTGAAACAAGAGGCATTACTCATTAGCAGTGAAAAGCATTCAAAGTTTTTAAAATGCTAAATGCTAAATTTAATATGTTAAATTTGCAATTCCGGATTTGCATTTAACTGTAGGGGCGGACCCCTGTGTCCGCCCGTTTGCTTTTGAGGTGGTAATTGTTATGTCTATGACCAAAGAATTAGAAGACATATCTGCTCATAAAGTGGGGACTGAATCATTGTCTGATTTGGTTCAGCAAATGCTCATTTTTTTGGGGGAGAATCCAGAGCGGGAAGGCTTGGCGCGTACGCCTGTGCGTGTGGCCAAGGCTTTGCGGGATTTGACAGCCGGTTATCGGACAGATATTGATCAGCTGATCAATGGGGCTTTGTTTAATGAGCCTTACAGTGAAATGGTGGTGGTGAAAGATATTAATTTTTATTCTTTGTGCGAGCATCATATGCTGCCTTTTTTTGGCGTGTGCCATGTGGCGTATATTCCGAATGGCAAGGTGATTGGTTTGTCTAAAATCCCAAAACTGGTAAAAGCTTTTTCGCAGCGTTTGCAAGTGCAGGAAAGACTCACCAGCCAGATTGCAGAGACCATTAAATCAAAGGTCAATCCTTTGGGCGTGGGCGTGGTGATCGAAGCCCGGCACATGTGCATGGAAATGCGCGGCGCTGAGAGTTATAAAAGTCCCACTGTGACCAGTTCTATGCTCGGCAGCTTTCGCAAAGATGCCAGAACACGGGAAGAATTTTTGTCGCTCATAAACCGGAAATAACCAAATTCCAAGAAACAATAACCAAATAATAACCAAGGAACAATAATCAGACACAAGCTTCAATTTTAAATAGAATGATCAATAATATCAACTGTTTTCTTTTCGATCTCGACGGAACTTTGGTGGACACGCTGAAAGATATTACACTTTCCTTGAACCACACCATGCAGCAATTGGGCCGGCCAGCGCACACGCAGGAGGAAGTTCAGGATTTTGTGGGCGGCGGGGTGCAGTGTTTTTTGGAGCGCGCTTTGACAGGCCCTGCCAGGAGTCTTTTGGACAAGGCCAGGGAGATTTTTATCCCCTATTATATGGACCATTGCGCGGATCACGCGGTTTTGTATTCAGGTGTGCTGGACACATTAAAAGACTTGGCAGATAAATCTTTGGCAATCGTTACCAACAAACCAGCTGAGCCCAGTGTCAGAACATTAAAATCATTGAAAATTCATGATTTATTTCGTGAAATAATTGGAGGGGATGATCTGCCCGTGAGGAAACCAGACCCGGGCCAGGTCTTGGAAGCCCTGAAACGCATGAATGTCAAACCTGAGCAAGCTGTGATGGTGGGGGACAGTCCCGGCGACATTCAATCAGGCAAAGCCGCAGGCGTTAAAACAGCAGCCGTCACATACGGCTTCCGTCCGCAGGCAGAGCTGGAAGATGAGAACCCTGATTTCCTTTTACACAAATTTTCAGATTTGAAGAAAGTTGTAACAGTGGGGACTGTCTCGGCCTTGTAAATGTTTATCTGTCTTTAATTTCGTCCGCCAAGAAGGCATGGCGGACCAATTTCTAATGATTTTACGGTGCGGTACCCAAGTGGTTAAGGGGAGAGTCTGCAAAACTCTTATTCGCCGGTTCGACCCCGGCCCGCACCTCCATTTCGGAACACCCCCCTGGGGGAACTAAGCCTGACCATGAACTATGGTTGGGCTTTTTTATTTTTGAAAA
>JANQER010000260.1 GCA_028278255.1 Elusimicrobiota bacterium
ATCCGGATACCACGCGATACCAGGTGGAATTGTCCACCAATGCGGTTTTTGATCCTGTGCATGTGTCTGCACAAACCACCACACCTGGCGTGCGGAATCATTTGTTTGATTCTTCTGTTTTTGCCAACACAGCTTATTATGCGCGGGTCAAATCATTGGCGCATTCAGGCACAGTGAATGACAGCGCTTATTATGTGATCGGCTCAACAGTGACCATGCCTGCAGCTGGGACCAATGCGTCTTTTTCCGTTGTGGATACAGACACCATTACCATTCAATGGGACAATGTGAATGGCAATGCTGAAAACGGGCCTGAGACTTTTTATCATATCAATGCCATTGATGAGGCCACTGGCGGGACTGATTATAATGTGGTGACCACTCAATTAATTGATACGCCTAATACTTCTGTTTTTAGCGGCATGACGCCGAATACCACTTATGTGTTTACCATCACAACCTTGTCAAATGGGACCTGGGCTGATGCCGGGCCTTTAACAGCCATTGTGCCGACTTTGGCACAGACCCCGGACGCTGCCACTCCGCCCTTTTCAAATATCAGTGACAGCGCCATCACTGTTCATTGGGAAACCGGCGGCAATCCATCTCCTCCAGCCACCCGTTATCTGGTGGAGGGCTCCCTGGACAGCGGATTTTCCACTGTTGATTTGAATAATGAAACAACAAGCCTGAGCCATCCATTTACTGATTTGGCGCCAAACACTTCTTATTATTTCAGAATTTCAGCTTTGAATCACAGTGATATGCCCAGTGGTTATCGTGTTTATACGGCCACAGCCACTGCGCCTGCTGTGCCGTCCATCACAGGATTTGATCCGGACGTCAGAGCCATGACAGTGCATTGGGACGGCAATGGCAATCCGGCTGACACCATTTATATTGTTCAAGACAATGAAGCGCCGAATCATACATCACCGCTTGTGCAGGGCACATCCTGGACAGACCAAAATTTGAGCACCAACACGCTGCACTCTTACAGTGTGCAGGCTTTGGGCAGGGACAGCACCCCTACAGACTGGAGTCCATCTGTTTCCACATGGACCTTGGCGGCTGTGCCGGAGCAGCCGGCAAACAGGAATGCTTTTCATTTTAATGCTTATGAGGTTCAGCTGACGCCGGACACAAATCCGTCTTATACACAATTTGCCATTCAAGCCATTAATGTGGTGGAGGACGGGAATCCCACTTTGTCCGGCCTTTATTTGGGAGATCCTTACACGGATGATGTGCCGCCGGGACAAAAACAGTATTTGCTCAATTCTCCCGCGCCTGTGTGGCGGACCTATTCGGAATGGGTGGATAGTTTTTCTGTGGCAGTGGCCACAGGATTGGGCGGCGGCCGCCGGTATGATTTTGTGGTTTATGCCAGAAACGGCCAGAACGGGGTTCCAGGCATTGTGACGGACCCGAGCCTTTACAGACGCGGGTTAACAAGGTCTGGCGCGCCTGTTGTTTATTTGGGTAATTTCACCAACTATGATTCTTTTAATCAAGAAATTTGGGTCAGCACGAATTTGATTCCTTTTACGGCCAGAGGCGCGTTTCACAATCATTATGATTTTAGCCAGGTGCCTGCTTCCCCAATGGTTGATGGGTATGTGCCGAATTTGGCTCAGTTCCCGTCTTTCCCGGGTTGGAACGGCAATATTGATTCATCTGCGCTTTACCATAATCATCCGGATATTTTAAATGACCCGAACAGGAATAATCGGACTGAGCCTTTGTCCGGATTTTTGGCTGACAGAGAGGGGTTGTGGTTTTTACATCTTGTGGGAGATGCTTATCCTTTTGATCCTTCCGGGGGCCATGTCACAGAGGATGTTTATGGTGAACCCAAAGCCGCATTCCCGTATTTCAGAGTTTATGTGGACACAACCCCGCCTGTGATACCGAATTTGCGCGCACAGATCAGTGATGTGGATGATATTCCTATCGGTGAGTCAGAGCAAACCCCTTATTACTTATGGGATGAACCTGATCCCTATCCTTATGTGTTCCCTGCAGTGGATGAGGTGAGTCCCATTGTGGGGTACAGCTATTCTTATTCAACAGATCCCAGTGAAGAGCCTGGCTTATCAGTGATCACAACAAATAGATTTTTCCATGTGACAACGCCTCAGTCTGAAGGCACATATTATTTTAAAGTGCGGGCCTTAGATCAGGCTGGCAATTGGAGCGCCATAGAAGAATTCAGCTATCATTGCGTGCCGGATCTGATTTTGCCGGTAATTCAGGCGGTGAATCTGGGGCCCAGCGTTCATATCCCGGGCACCAGCAGCCATAACAACAATCTTGTGGCTGTGTCTGTGAGCACGCACACGGCATTTACTTTATTGTTCAGCGAAGACATGAGCGCTTATGACATGGTGCAGCCCGGTCATATTTTGTTGACCAGAATACGGAACAATACGGGGCAGACTGTGAATGAAAATGTGGCCATCACTGTGACCTATGATGAACCCACAATGACAGCCACTGTCACGCCCGACAATCCGCTTCAATTCGGCAGCCGGTATATATTGCGCACCACAGAGAATGTGATTGATTTGGGCCGCAATCCTTTGCAGCAGCAGCTGGAAAAACATTTTTACACGCTCATGGATCCGAATGTACAGAATATTGTGTATTGCGAAAGCGGACGCACATCCATTACATTCCCGTCCGGGGCCTGGGGACAGGAATATGCCGGCTTGGCCATTAATAATGATCCTGTGTCAAACCCCATGGCAGCTTTGTCCATCCCCGGGCTGATCAATAATGCCAATCGGAGCCTGACGCGTGCCAGCGGCGGGTACGGCCGGTCTTTTGTGATACAGGAATTCAATTTATATGGGGTCACCAGCGCCAAGTTGTCCGGCTGGTTTCAGGGGCCTGTTCAGTTGACCATGCAGTATAATGATGCCAATCAAAACGGCATTGTGGATGAAACAGAAGGCTCAAACACACCTGTGCGTGAAACCGCTTTGACCATTCACTGGCTGGATGAAGAAACAGGCGTGTGGGTGCGCGTGCCAGGCAGCACAGTGGATCATGTGGCCAACACAGTGACAGCTTATGTGAAGCATTTCAGTGTGTACGGCGTGCTGGGCGCGCCGGCTTTGGATTTGTCCAATGCATTTGCTTATCCGGTGCCTTATAAGCCGTCTTTGGATGCCAATGGCATTACATTCACGAATTTGTCCAGTGTGGCCGTTATTAAGATTTTTACCATCAGCGGCGAACTGGTGAAAACATTGAATGAAACAGACGGTGACGGGGTTCACAGATGGGACCCTGTGGCCAATGATGCGGGCGATCATTTGGCCAGTGATGTGTATCTTTATGTGATTGAAAACGGACAACAAAAGAAACATGGAAAATTGATGATTGTTCGTTGATTGAATTGTCTGGTGGAAATTGGAAATTAGAAATACATTGTCAGAGGAAAGAATTGTCGTAGGGGCGGGGTTTTCCCGCCCACTAAAGAGGGAAAAGAAAAATGAAAACAGGAAAAGGTAAATACAATAAATTCACATTAAACCCAATAGCATGTTTTGGCATGCTTTTGGTGCTTACCGTTTACTGTTTACTGATAACTGATAACTGTTTTTCCAAAGGCTCTGGCAGCAGCTCAGCCAGTTTTCTCAAGCTGGGAATTGGCGGGCGCGGCGTGGCCATGGGGGATGCGCACACAGCTGCCGTGGATGATGTGATGTCTGTATATTGGAATCCGGCTTGTTTGTCCATTTTGAATCAAAATGAAATCGGGTTTATGCACAACAGCTATTTTCAGGGCATTGATCAGGATGTGTTTTACTATGCACACCCCACAGAAAAGAAAGGCACTTTTGCCGGGGGCTTGTCTTTGACCAGAGTGGGTGGCATTGCCGGGTATGATTCGTCAGGGGTTCAAACAGGGTCTTTGTCTGCTTCTGATATCCTGCTCACAGGCGGCTGGGGGAAATCCTGGGAATTAATGCCATTGCTGCCGGGCGTGCACACAGGCATGAATTTGAAAATTCTTCAAAAAAAGCTGGCTGGTGATTCAGCCATGGCGTATATGCTGGATTTGGGCATGATGTATGAAGCCAAAGACGGATTTTTCAGACATCTGCGCACAGGGTTTTTGATTCAAAATTTGGGAACAGGCCTGAGTTTTATTTCCGAGAAATCCAGCCTGCCCATGAACATGAAACTGGGATTCGCGTATCCGTTTTTCGGCGACAATATCACAGCTGCTTTGGATTTTGTGATGCCCAGTGATGACAGCATGTATTTTAATTTGGGCATGGATTATCGCTTGTGGGATATTCTGGCGTTCCGGATCGGGTTTAAAGGCCAGCGGGATTTGGACACAGGCCTGACATACGGCATGCGGTTCGGCAATGAGCGGCTGCATTTGGATTATGCTTTTGCGCCGTTCGGTGTTTTGGGCGACAGCCACCGGGTCAGCATAGGGCTTAAATTCGGCAAGGTGTACAGGCAAAGCCAGGTGCACAGCCAGATTCGCAGGGCTTATCAGCGCGCTGAAGTGCGTTACGCACAAGGGTATTTGGTGGATGCTTATATTCAGGCGCAGCAGATCATGGATGTGGCGCCGTGGCATTATCCTTCCAAAACCCTTCTCCGCCGTGTGGAGCGGGAATTCAAGAATTTGGAGGAATTGGCGCGCAAGGAACAGCTGAAAGAGCAGATTGACGACCATTATCTGCGCGGGGAACAGCATTTTCAGGTGGATGATATGCTGGCGGCCAGACGGGAATTTGAAGCCATTCTGGCTTTGCAGCCGGATCATATGGGCGCCAAAACTTATTTAAAGCGGATTGATGACAGGTTTAAGAGCATTGTGAATGGGTTTTATGAAACAGGCATGCGCTATTTTGCTGCCGGTGATTATGGGAAAGCCATAGAATATTTCGAAAAAGTACTTGTGGTCGAGACTGATCATGCAGAAGCGCGGGCACAGCTTAGTCGTGCGGAAATTCTTTTAAGCCAGCAAAAAGAAGCTGCGAATAAACGCGCTGTGGTGGAAGCTGTGCGGCCTCTTTATAAAGTGGCTTTGGGGTTGTTTAAACAAAAGCAATATGAGGAGGCCCTTAGAAAATTCAATGAGATTTTGGCTTTGGACTTGCAAAACAGCGAAGCCAAGCGGTACCGCCTTTTGTGCAGAGAACTCGTGGCCAAAGAATATTACGAGAAGGGGAACAAGGCTGCGCGTAACGGAAAGATGGAGGAAGCTTTTAAATGGCTGACAAAATCCATAGAGTATGATCCCAATTATCAGCCGGCCAGAAAACAACTTGATATAGTCAACCGGAACCGGAGAACGCGGTACAAAGAAGAATCGCAAAAATATTACAAGCTGGGATTGGAAGCCTTTTTGTCAGGCGATCCGGACAAAGCTTTGGATTTCTGGAAAAAATCTCTTGAGCTGGATCCGGACAATATGGAAGCCAAGCGCGGTGTGGAGCGTATTATGCAGCGGCGCAAGAGGTAGTAACCACCACAGCCCTCGGAATGGTCAGTTTATCCCATTAATGACTATGTCAGATCTCCACATGTAGAGCATGTAGACACTGTGGGATTAAATATTAGATCTCAAAAAAATTGTAACTGCTCAGGTCTTTTCATGTTTTATCCGGTCTTTCCCCTAAGACACTTCCGCTCGCGCGATCGTAATTGCCCGATTTATCGGGCGCTTTTAAAAATTGTTTGCCGGTTCTCTCTGAAATACGCCCGATAAATCGGGCAATTACAGGGACCTGAGCAGTTACAAAAAACGACTTTAACCACATGTGGTTTTTTGATGTCTGAGGTCGAAAAAACCACGAAATATGCAGCACGCTGTTTTGATTGTTTTATTCCTGTCCAAATAAGCAACATTTACATTCACAATCTATGTCAATATATAGTAAAATATAATGTAATATGCGCTTTTGGCCATGCCGCGGATCAAAATAATGGATGTTTTTGATTTTCAATCAAAAATCAAAAATTTTAAGGAGGCTTTGTGGGTGAGGAAAACAATAAAGACAGGATATTGATTATTGACGATGAACCCAATATTGCAAATTTGATCTCTGATTTTTGCGATGAATTGGGTTTTACCGTGAAGGCAGTGAATGACAGTTCAAAGGCTTTTGACACAATCAGGGAATTTAAGCCTGATTTGATCACCCTGGATTTGCAGATGCCCAAGGTGGATGGGTTTGAGCTGCTCAATCAGTTAAAAGCTGACCCTGACACGCGCCATATCCCAGTGATTATTGTGTCCATCCTGGCCGGAGAAGCCGAGCGCCAGGGCCTGCTGTCTGCTGCACAGGCCATTTTGGGCAAACCCATTAACCTCGGAAAACTCCGCGACAAAGTCACAGAATATGTGCATGAAAAGAAAGAAGAATAAAATATATATATTGAAATTTGAAATTAGAAATTGGAAATTAGAAATGCCTCGTTAACAAAATTTGTGGGTAAAAAGATTCTTTTTATTATCCACAGATTACGCAGATGACACAGATTAGAAACATGAATGCAAAAAGATATTA
>JANQER010000263.1 GCA_028278255.1 Elusimicrobiota bacterium
TAATATCTTTTTGCATTCATGTTTCTAATCTGTGTCATCTGCGTAATCTGTGGATAATAAAAAGAATCTTTTTACCCACAAATTTTGTTAACGAGGCATATTTTATTGAAATTGGAAATGACAAGCATCAATGTTTTTCAATTTCTAATTATTTTTTGGCCTTATTTTAACCACAATATTCGGCTGGTTGAATATTTTTTTGGCCACACGCTTCACATCTTGTCTTTGAACCGCTTCAATGTCTCTGACATACACATTATCATACGCATAGCCTTTGCCCAGAATTTCCCACCAGCCCAAGTACCAGGCCATGCGGTCATTGGTTTGATGACTCATCATAAAATGCCCGCGGATAAATTGTTTGGTGTTCTGTAAATCTTCCTCAGACACAGGCTTTTGAATAAAATCCGCCAATAAATTTTTAACCTTGTCATGCGCCAATTCCAAATTACGCGGATCTGTGCCCGCATAAATCACAAAAGCGCTTCCCCATCGTCTGGAAGGATAAAAAGAAGACACCTCATAAGCCAAATGCGCCTGCTCACGCACCACCTGAAATAAAGGCGAGCTCATGCCGGATCCCAGCATGGCATTCAACACTTTCACTGCCGCATAGTCCTTGTCAGACACAGCCGGGGCTGGAAAAGCTGTCATGAGATAAGACTGCTCAAAATCATGGTGTTCTTCCGCTGTTTTGGACCGATCCGGATATTGCACAGGCAGTGACAATGTTTCCTCTGCCTGAGAAAAATGCCAATTCCTAAAAGCTTTTTCCAAAAACAATTTCAATTTTTTCCTTGGCAGATTCCCCACGGTCACAAAAACAGCGCCCTTGGGATTAATGCTTTTGCGATGCCAGGCCATCAGATCTTTTTGCGTCAAAGAAGACACGCTTTCTTCTGTGCCGTCTTCAGGACGCGCGTACGCATGACGGGAAAACACCTCTTTTTGCATGCGTTCATACGCTGTATTAAAAATATGCTCTTTATTGGTCCGAATACTGTTTAAATGCGCTTGTTTTTCTTTTTTAAATTCATCCAAAGGAAAGGAAGGGCGTAAAAGAATGTCCATAAAAATATCAAATGCAGGCGCAAACATATCCACAGTCACCTGGCCGTCCATTTTCCAAAAATCTTCCTCGCTGTCCACGCCCAAAGACGCGCCCAAAGACTCGGCTTGCTGGGCAATATCCAGGGCGGTGCGGCGGGCAGTGCCTTTAAACATCACAGAACCCATTAACCGGGTGATCCCCGCATGGCTGTCCTTTTCTTTGGTTGCCCCGCCCGGGAAAAACAAATGAAAAGCCACAATCTGATTGTGCTTAACCTGGCGGTGAATCCAAATCAAACCATTTGGAAAAGTATGATAAGTTGTGTTTTTCATTTTGGCCTTTGTATCCGGAGCCACTAACATAACAACAATGAAGGAATACGCTATAGCACGTAATAAACGGTTTTTAAAAAAATAATACATTTTACCCTGCTTTTCACTCTTTGCACTATTAGGGCGGAGGCAAGCGCCGCCCCGACAAACAATTTATTCCGGCATGACAATCACGCCGGACATGGGGCGGCTGCGAAAATAAATCGTCAAAAGTTCTTTTAAATCCCTTAAAGTCACACGATTCAAATCCTTTAAATAAGTTTTCATCAGCTGCGGACGTCCTAACACCGTATAAAAACCCCATTGAGAGGCCTGGCCATGATAGGTTTCCTGAGAATACAGCCAGGAACTTTTGATCTGCATCTTGGCTCTGTTCAATTCCTCAAGTGTAAAACCATTGCCGGAGGCCTCAAACAGCAAAAAATAAACATCATTGGGAAAAGACCGAGCTTTATCAGGCGGGCATTCGGAGAAAATACCGAATGCGCCGGATCCCATATGCGTGATAAAACTGGCGCCCACATTCCAAACAGATTGCTTGTTTTCTCTTAATTCCTGAAACAGGCGCGAGCTTTGTCCGCCTCCCAAAACCACTGACAACACATCCATGGCCACCTGCCGCGGGTCATTCAGCAGAGGCCCCACAAAACCAACGGCGGTATGCGCTTGTTTGGCAGGCCGTTTGATCCATTTGATCTCAGGCTCTGAAGCCGCGGGTTCATACAACATAGGCAAAGGCGGCGCTTTCTTATTGGGGATCTTGCCAAAAGATTGACGGATTTTCTTTTTCACTTTGGATGTTTTGACATCACCGATAATGACCACCACCATATTCTCAGGCACGTAATAGGCCGCATGCTGCTGCACCATCATGTCCCGGGTCATGCCGGTGATGGTTTTCACGCTGCCGATCACCTGCTGTTTATAAGGCGTGTTGGGATAAAGCGCTTCCATAAAAGCATCCCACAAATCTGATTTGGGATTGTCATTGCGCCGTTTGATCTCTTCCAAAATCACTTGACGCTCTTTCTCAAATTCTTCGGGCGGGAAAGACGGATGCAGCACGGATTCCGCCAGCACATCAAATCCTTCCTCAAACCCATCAGACGGCATATCAATATAATAATGCGTGGATTCACTGCCGGTGGCGGCATTAATGGACCCGCCGCGCGATTCAACCACCTGGGAGATCTGGCCGGCTGTGAGCTTGTTTGTGCCTTTAAAAATCATGTGCTCCAAAAAATGAGACACCCCGGCGTTTTTATCATTTTCATCAACACCGCCGCACCGCACCCAGATCTGCATGGACACCACAGGTGATGCATGGTCTTCCACAATCACATAGCGCAGCCCATTGGACAAACGCTTAACCGAAGCTGCCTGAGATTTTGTGCCAAGAGTTAATGAAGTCATAAGAATAATAAAAAAATAAATAACCTTTCGCATAATTCAACCCAATAAAATCTTTAACCACAGAGCACGCAGAGAACTCAGAGAAAATTTTTAAAACATAGGCGTTTATAATGCATTGTATCTAAAAAATATCTCGCTCTGTTTGCTCTGTGGTCTCTGTGGTTTACTCTTTTGTTTATATGGCTGTTGTGACCAATGTTTCAGTTGACGCCACACCGGGAATCGAACGAATCTTGTCCACGACCACGCGCGCCATTGTGTGCAAATCTTCAGCTTCCACATCCACCACCACATCCCATCGTCCATAAACCGCTGACACATGCGCCACGCCTTTGGTCTCCTTAATTGATTTCAGAGTGATCTTTTCTTTCCCCGCATTGAGACGAACCAAAACCAAACCTGTCACCATAACGAAACCTCCAGAGAGTCAATTTATGTTTTTAATTTCGCTGGCAAAGCCAGCCAATTTCGCGCCCAAAGGGCGCAGAATCGCGGCTACAAGCCGCCAATTTCTATAATATCCCTGGGCAACCCTATATCCGCCACAACCAATTCACCCACCCATTGATGTGCTTGTTTATTTAAAAGACCTTTTTTGGGCAATCCCATTGTCACTGTGGTGTGCGCGCGCACAACACAGTCTTCCGCCTCTCCTGCATCTGCATTTAACCCGGAAGGCACATCCACGGACAAAACCGGCTTATTAAAATCATTGATACAGTTTATAAGGGACCGATACGGTTCGTTCAAAGGGGTTCGCGCGCCTGTTCCCAAAACCGCATCTATTAATAAGTCAAACTTATTAAATACAGTTTTATATTGTAACAACTTTTGTGCTGTTTGAAAAACAATATAAGCGATTTTCATTTTTTCAACAGGCCGCCAATGAATGCGGGATTCTCCCTTAAAAGTTTCAGGCGGCTTGGCCAAAATCATTTTAACCTCACACCCTGCATTTGTCAGATACCGCGCAGCGACCAACCCGTCCCCTCCATTGTTTCCCGGGCCACAAAACAATGCTGCTTTTTTACACCCCCAAGAAAGCGCCCTTTCCGCCACTGCCCGGCCCGCATTTTCCATCAGGACAGCGCCTGGAATGCCATAGTCTTCAATGGCACAACGATCATATTCCCTCATCTGCGCCACAGACACAGAATGGCTATGAATTTTTGATTTTTGATTTTTGATTTGCGATTTGAAAACCATTTTTTGTTTTTTGTTGTCTATCGACGATTCTTTTTGTAGGGAACGGTCGCGACCGTTCCCTACGACAATTTGTTTTTTTGTGGCTTCATGTTTTTCTCACGGGCACCCAAATAGGCGTCTGCAACGCCAAAAGCCCATGTCAAAAAAACCAGGAATTGAAACACGGAAAAAAACCCGGGATCAGCCTTTTGCATTTTGTCTCTTAAATCCTGGTATTGGGCTTTGTCGGAGATTGAAATATCAGAAGGGATATTTGGCGCCACTTTTTGACCCACGCCCAAGACCAATGACATGCCAAAAAACAGCGGCAAAATGATTAATATAGCGGCTTTTTTCCACTCCCGGTTATACAACTGGCCAGTGCCAGGCCAAACAAATGCAGATAAAAGAACTGAGATAAGAATATGTTTCATAATATTGACCGCAGACAAAAGACCGAAGACCACAGACTAAAAACAATATATAAAAAATAAGCCAAAAAATGATTCAACATTCTTCTCCGTTTTTTTGCTCCTGGTCTTCGGTCTGTGGTCTTCGGTCTGTGGTCTGATTTTCTTCCAATTGTTTTTTCAATGAGACGATGGCGAGGCTTTTCTGAATAACAGCAGGCAAAGACACCAACAAACCAACAGCAATTCCCACAGCCAAAGTCACCAAAATCACCAAAGCCAATGAAGCCTCAAACTGATTCTGAAAAAATGTCACTGTAATAGGAACCGCATTCTGAATGGCAAAAGCGCCTGCCAGAATGGACACAATCATGGCTGTCACAATAATAACAATCAGCATAACTCACATTTTCCCTTTTTTCACCCTTTCGGTCAATCACTTTCATATTTTCACATTTTTCACATGTAGGACATTATAGATAATGTAGAAATGCTTTTTGAACAAAATACCCTACATTTCTACATGATCTACATGTGAAATTTCTCTTAAAAATTGGGATTTTCAGTCAAATAAGTTTTTTAACAATTCCTCTTGAATTATATGCAATTAGTCACTATGATTAATAATATGGAGCATTTTGAAGAATTTATCAGACAGCATGACCAGTATCAATTTGAAGTCAAGCTTGGGTATAACCTCAACAGAGACGCCAAGCAGGACCGGTACAAAGTCGAAACTTTCTTTTATGTCCCTGACAATCTGGACATTAATTCCGCAACTTATTCTAAAAACGAATTTTACAAAGACCTCCTGCTCTATATTCGATTTAAAACCCCTGATTTCACGCTTAATGAATTAACAGACGAAGCCAACCAACGCTCCCCTTTGCAAAACATATCCCGCAAATTCGATCTATACAAAAAAGATCCCACGCCCTATCACCAAGAGATCCTTGACCATGAAATCAGGCTCCTGGGATGTGTGCTCAAAAGCACCATGCGCGACCATATTCGTTGCCTGGACCAGTTTCTCAGGCGCGTGGGCGGCAAAAAAAAAGACGACCAATACAAAGCTGAAATCACGCCTCTGATCAATGATTTTGTCAATGGCGTCTCAAAAATAACCCACACATACCGCTCACTCCAGGAAAATTTCAAAGACGCTTCCATTGCCAAAGCCCTCACATTGACATACTTTTTTACAGATGAATTTATCAGTCTTCTGATTGAAAGCCGGTCCCATCAGATCACGCGGCTTCTGGACAAAACCTCCAGTTCCAAACTTCTCTCAGACCTGAAAAACACAGTCACAAGATTAATCAAAAATGAAATAAATTACCGGCGTTCCATGGGTTACCCGTCATTGATCGAGGAAAACAAAGACAATGAAGTGCTTGTGTTCAGGTTGGGTGTTCTCAAGAAATTCATATCCAGCACGCTGCATCTCTCATTGAGGACAGTGGAGGAAGGGAAAGGCCTGCAGCAAGTGGCTTTGGCGGCCGCCGCAGGCATTGCCATGCTTTTTGCCACAAGCGTGGCGTTTTTCTATCAGCGCATATATGGCACGCTTTCTCTCTCATTTTTTATTGCGCTGGTTGTCAGCTATATGTTTAAAGACCGCATCAAAGCATTGATCCAAAGCTATTTTCAGCGCGTGCTCTCAAAAAACCTGTATGACCAGTCTTCCAACATCAGAAACCCATTCACCAACAAAGTCATTGGAATATGCCGGGAAATGATGCATTTTATGCCTGAATCAAGTCTTGATCCGATGGTCAACCGCCTGCGCAACAGGGACCACATCACTGAGATCGAAAACAATTGGCGCAGTGAACGCATTATCCATTATGTGAAAGAAATTATTCTCAAACCGCACGCCCATGGAAGCGACACATCGCGGAAAACAGCTGTCACAGATATTGTGCGCTTTAATGTACACAATTTTTTACGTAAGATGGATGAACCCAGCATTCCTCTCTATTTCCTAAAAGATGACAGAAGCCATACCGTTAAAGGCACCCGCGTGTATCACATCAATCTTATTGTCAAATCCACTTCTCAATCACATATCTTCTATGAGCGGATCCGTCTGGTCCTCACCCGCCAAGGCATCAAACGCATTGAACCTGTCAGCGGGAAAACAGTTACCTTATAGATTTTTGATTTTTGATTTGCGATTTTTGATTAAAAAACAATGAATTTTGCGCCCGCAGGGGACCAATTTCATTATTTAATTCTCATAATCGTCACTTTCTCCATGGCCACTGTTTCAACGGGTTTGTCATTCGGAGCGCGTTCCACCAATGAAATATCTTCAACGATTTTGTATCCCTCGACAACTTCCCCGAAAATCGTGTGCCGGCCTGTCAGCCAGGTAGTGGGCGCCACAGTGATAAAAAACTGAGACCCATTGGTATTGGGCCCTCTGTTGGCCATGGCCAAAATACCTGGTTTGTTAAAGCTTAAAGAAGGATCAAATTCATCCTCAAAATCATAGCCGGGTCCGCCGGTCCCTTGACCCAACGGATCCCCTGTCTGAATCATAAAATCAGGGATAACACGGTGAAAAATAATCCCGTCAAAATAAGGCCTTTTGGCTTTCTTATTGGTTTTCATATCTGTGAATTCTTTTGTGCCTTCTGCCAAGCCCACAAAGTTATCAACTGTTTTCGGCGCTTTGTCCGGAAACAAACGGCACACAATCTTCCCCAATGTGGTCTCAATCACAGCATAAGTGCCTGACTCTTTTTCCCATTTTTCCATACACTCTCCCATTCCAACAGTATTTAGAACAAAAAACATCGCCAACAAAACGCTCATCCAAGTTAATCGCATAATACCTCCCTTAAAAAACTACAAATTCCAAACTCTAAGCTCTAAATCCTAATCCGGATAAACCGGAAATAACCAAATTCCAAGAAACAATAACCAAATAATAACCAATCACCAAAACACAAGCACCAATTTTAAAAACCAAAACTTTTCTTATCGACGAAGCTTTT
Source organism: Elusimicrobiota bacterium (assembly GCA_028278255.1). Taxonomy (GTDB): domain Bacteria; phylum Elusimicrobiota; class Elusimicrobia; order FEN-1173; family FEN-1173; genus JANQER01. Next base: position 7,394 of record JANQER010000263.1, read on the forward strand.
TTTATTTTCTCCGCGCTCTCTGCGGATTACAAATCATTATATTTTTTTACAAGTTTCTTGAATAGAATTTTTTATTCCATTTAATAATCTATTGAAATCCTTGAGCGGCACAGTCAAATGAGGCAGCACCACAATCACGTCTCCCAAGGGACGTATCCAAACACCATGAGACCGGGCTTTTTCACACACCTGATATCCCATTCGCCATGAAACCGGGAAAGGCTGGCGAGATGGCTTATCCCGCACCAGTTCTATGCCTGCCATGAATCCCATCTGGCGCACATCCCCCACAACAGGCAAATCCCGCAATTTTTGAAGCCATTCTCTGAGAAGCTTGGTTTTCATCTCCAGGTTTTTGATCACACTATTCTTCTGGTAAAGCCCCAAATTCGCCAAGGCCGCAGCGCAAGCCAATGGATTGGCCGTGTATGTATGCCCGTGAAAAAACGTTTTAAAATCCTCATATTTCCCAAGAAAAGCTTTGTAAATGTCTTCTGTGGCCATGGTCGCAGCCAAAGGCAGATAACCGCCTGTGATTGATTTGGCCAAACAAAGCAAATCAGGCTGAATGTGTTCATGCGCTGCTGCAAACATTTTCCCTGTGCGGCCAAACCCAGTGGCCACTTCATCCACAATCAACAAAACATTATATTGCCGGCACAAACGTTCAAATCCGCTCAAATACCCAGGAGGCATCACAATCATCCCAGCAGCGCCTTGCACCAAAGGCTCTACGATGGCTGCTGCGATTTTCTCAGAACGTGATTTCAATATGGTTTCAACACTCTTCAAACATTCCCAATGACACCCTGTCTCTTTTCTTGCCTCGCCTGGCTTTGGGATGGTTTGATTTAACGTCTCCCCCCCTGTTCTCAAACGCGCCTCAGTGTTTATTTTCCGATAAGAACAACGATAACAATAAGGACTCTGTGCAAAATGGGCCTTAAACAAAAGCGGTTTGAACTTTTTGTGAAAAAGGCCCATCCCGCCCACAGACACAGAACCAATGGTATCCCCATGATAAGAATTCTCCAAAGCCAGAAAAGAAGATCGTGAAACGCACCTCGTATCTCGTGAAGCGTATAATTGATTCCAATATTGATACGCCATTTTGAGAGCGATTTCCACAGAAGTGGCGCCGCTGTCTGAATAAAAAACCCGGGACAATTTTTGAGGCGTTATTTCCACCAGTTGCTTGGCCAATTGGATCGCAGGTTCGTGCGTTAAGCCCAAAAATGTGGTGTGCGCCATTTTATTTAACTGTTGTTTGATGGCTTTATTTAAAGCAGGATGGTTATGCCCATGAACTGTTGTCCACAATGAAGACACGCCATCCAAATAACGCTTCCCATTCACATCCGTGAGATAAGCCCCCTTGGCAGACTGAATGATCAATGGATCACTCTTTTCCCAGTCCTGCTGCTGAGTAAAAGGGTGCCATACGTGTTTTTTATCCCAATGGTTTAATAATTGACGTTTTTGAGTATTCATACGCAATCTTTTTAAAATCCCAAATTCCAAGTAACAATAACCAAATAAATCCCAATGACCAAGATACAAACAAATGCCAAATTCCAAAAACAATTATAAACAACAATGAATTTCTATTGCATTTCTATTGAATTTCTACGAATTTCTCTTGACCATTTATATTTGGTATCACATCCACAGGCAAGCCAGTGAGTTTTCGCAATATCACTGGATTTGTTTTTTCAGCGGCTGTTTTCCCTCTATACCCACTGATCACAATTCTATCTATCTTGAGACCACGATTTTTCAAAGCTTCACAAGTTAAAAAAGTATGATTCAACGTGCCCAATCCTGGTCTGGCCACCACCCAAACAGGCAAATTAAATTTTTTCATCATATCCAGGACTGTGAATTTTTCATAAAGCGGCACCATCACCCCACCAGCCCCTTCCACAATCAAAAAATCACTTTTCTTTTTCCATTGCTTGAATTTTTCTATAACTTCTTGGAATTCATTTTTTCTTTTCCCCGTCTCCCTGTCTCCCTGACTCCCTGTCAACTCTCTCACAATTGGCGCCAATGGTTTTGAATAATAAACAGGGGTGATATCAGATAATGGGTCCTTGCGTCCAGCAGCTTTTTTGAGGGCTTGTGTGTCAGACAAACTCCCACAAGCATAAGGTTTCATCACCCCAACTTTTATGCCTTGTTTACGCAATTCTCGCGCAAGCAAACAAGACACAACTGTCTTGCCGACTCCAGTGTCAGTGCCGGTGATAAAAAGACCAGGATATTTTTGTAATTGGTAATTGGCAATTGGTAATTGGTAATTTTTGTTCATATTTCTACACATCAATGTGATTTAGCGTTTTTTCTGTAATTGCCCGATTCATCGGGCGATTTTCCGTCAGAGATAGGCTTCCCGCTTTTTAAAGGCGCCTGATAAATCAGGCAATTACAAATCGACAGAAAGCCGAAAAAGCGCCAACCCACACCTAAACAGATTTTTTAATAGTTCTAGATTTCTGATTCTTTGAATTTATGCTCTTCAATGACGAATAACCAATTATAAATTACAATTATCTCCATTTATTCAATATTTCTATAACTCTATCAATGTCTTGTTCGGTGTGATCTGATGTCACGGAAAAACGGATGCGGGATGTGCCTTTGGGAACTGTTGGTGGACGGATGGCTGGGGCATAAATACCAGCCTCCCATAACACTTTGGCAAGATGTAAAGCCTTTTCTTCGCTGCCGACAACAAAGGGGATGATGGGAGAATTAAAAATTTTCGATTTTTGATTTTTGATTTTTGATTGAAGGCCTAAACCCATTCTCAATCTTTCAGAGAGGAACAGGAGTCTTTCACGGCGGGTGGGTTCTGTCATGCAGACCACAACAGCAGCCAAGGCACTGGCCAAACTGCCGGGATTGAGCCCAGTGGAATAAATAAAAGACCGGCTGGAATTGTGAATCCATTCAATCAATTCCCGGGATCCGCCTATGTAACCGCCCTGGCCGCCCAATGCCTTGGACAAAGTGCCCATACACACATCAATCTTGCTTTCCAATCCCCATTCATTGATCAAACCACTGCCCTTGGGACCAAACACGCCAGTGGCATGCGCTTCATCCACATACAAACGTGCCTGGTATTGCTTAGCAATCTCCACATACTCTTTTAATGGCGCCACATCTCCGTCCATGGAAAAAAGACTTTCAGTCACAACCCAGGATTTTGGATGTCTTTTTAAAATTTTTTCCAAGTCTGTGGGATTGTTGTGCTTAAACACCCGCAGTTTGGACTTGGACAACCGCGCGCCATCCACCAAAGACGCATGACAATAACGATCCAATATCACAGTGTCCTCCGGCCCCATCAAAGCAGACATGGCCCCCAAATTGGCCTGATAACCGGAAGGAAACACAGCGCACGCCTCAAATCTCTTAAAATCACCCAAAACCTTTTCTATCTTAGAATGAAGGCCGAATGTCCCGCCCAAAAGACGCGAAGCTGTGGCCCCGGTACCCCATTCATCCACAGCCTTTTTGGCAGCGCCTTTTAAACGTTCATCACATGCCAGCCCCAAATAATTATTGGAAGCAAAATTCACATACTTTTTACCCTCAAACATCACACGCGCCCCGGGCGCAGACTCCATGACCCGCAGTGTCCGATACAAATTGTCTGCTCTAAGTTTTTCAATATTTGATTTTAATTTTTCATTAAGCATGTTTTTGATTTCGCTGTTGTAGGGGCCAGGCATGCCTGGCCCGCATGCCAATTTCGTGCCCACAGAGCGCCAATTTCTACTTTCGTATTATCATTGTCCCGATTGCCCCGCCAAATCCAAAATTCAGTTTGGCTATTGTATCAATCTTCTTCTTGTATGACTTCTTCGGAACAAAATCAACGTCTTTATCAATCGGATCTTTCAAATTCAAAGTGGGCGGCAGAACCTGATCCCTCAACGCCAAAAAACAAAACCCCAATTCCACAGCGCCAGAAGCGCCCAACAAATGACCTGTACTGCCTTTTGTGGAAGACACCGAAGGGCCCCTCTTCTTGAAAACACGTTTGATGGCCTTTATTTCCAATGCGTCATTCAAGTGAGTGCCAGTGCCATGCGCATTCACATAATCCACTTTTGACATGCCGGCCCGATGCAAAGACCTGGACAAAGATCCGGCAATTTCAACACCTGAACCACTGAAACGAACCGGATGATGTGCATCACACGAAAAATCCCAGCCCAACAATTCACCATATATTTTGGCCCTGCGTTTCCTGGCAAAGGACAAACTCTCTAAAACCAATACCCCAGCGCCTTCTCCAATCACAAAACCATCACGCGCCTGATCAAAAGGACACACTTTGTTTTTCTCCGACAATACCCCCATTTGAGAAAAACCAGCCACATACAAGGGATGCAAAGAAGACTCAGCAGCGCCAGCCAGCACCACATCACACCTTCCTTCACGAATCCATTCTGCTCCCACCATCACAGACTGAAGCCCTGTGGCACAAGCCGCATTTACATTCAGCACCGGCCCTGTTATCCCATAGCAAAAAGCCACTGAACGTGTCACACAATCTGGAAAATCAACCAAAAGTTGTGAACCCTGAGCTGTCTGTTGTGCCCCATAAGACAAGAGAGGCTTGCTGCAACTCACCACACATCCCACACGCCCCCCCACCACATTA
>JANQER010000264.1 GCA_028278255.1 Elusimicrobiota bacterium
TAATATCTTTTTGCATTCATGTTTCTAATCTGTGTCATCTGCGTAATCTGTGGATAATAAAAAGAATCTTTTTACCCACAAATTTTGTTAACGAGGCAAATTTTTTATGTTTTTTTATTTACCCCTTGAATTTTTCACGAACTCATGATAATTTAATTTTTGTGGCACCAAGATATTGACAAAACAATTGACAACACAGTGCAAATTTGAGATATTGACTACATGCGAGACCAACAACACAACGCCAACAGATCTCATACCAATAAAACCATTGTCCTATCGATCTGCGCAGCAATATATGCACTGCTGTCCACATCACTTTTACATTCATTTGATTTAAATGATATTCGAAGAAACGATGAGTTTTTTACAGAAAGAAAAAGACAATGGTCCATCACTTTAGGCGGCAACTTTGGCAAAAACAAGCTTGTGCGGGGATATAAGGGCTATAGCGACATGACACATGGCGGGATAGACATCTATCTCCGGCCTCCCCTCCCGGAAACAGGAAAACCAGCTTGGTATCACAAAATCATGTTTCGCTTATCAGGCGATTATTTTCCCCTGCAAACCCCGGAAGGGGTTTATGGACTGGATGAAGATATTTATTCTCTTAATTTCGGCGTTGTTTATAGGATTATGAGCTCTCACGGCATAGAAGGGAAAAAATGGGTGCCCATTCTGGGAGCCGGTTTTGGGATTTACAGGGACGAAGTCACACTGGACACCCCAGCCAGTGGTGTCACAAAAGGCATTACGACGGATATGGGAATCAATGGGTCAGTCGGAATTATGCTTCCGGCCATTCTTCATTTACGTTTAATCCCGGAGATTCGCTATCACAGCATTAGAATACCTGGTAATTACTGGACAGCCAATATAACTTACCAAGTTGGGGTTGTGCTTTGGTTTGAGCCAAAAGTAATAGAATAAAAGCCAGAAGGGCCAAGAACCTTTGTTTGACTATAATTGGGCAAAATTATGACATACACATCAAAAAAACATTGTAGAAGAGTTATCTTATGTTGTGTTGTGCTGACTATTGCCTTTTTAGGATGCAGCAAGGACAATAAGAATCCTTTTTTGGCCACACCCGGCGCCGGGGTGACCGGTGCGACCTTAAATATGCGTGCCCTTGATTACACAGAGCCGCCTTATGTGAAAGCCATTTTTCAGGTGGTGAGCAACTCTGGCGGGCGTTTACAAAATTTCCAATTGGGAAACTTCAGTATTTTGGAAGATGGAAAACCTGTGATTCCTTTTGAAGTGGGAACCATAGTCCCTCCGTTTTATGCAGCCCTTGTTATTGACCGCAGCGGCAGCATGGGAACCACCCTGACGACCGCTGCAAATGCAGGCGCTGTTGATTTTGTAAATGCCCTTGGCGTGGATGACTATTGCGCTGTGATTGACTTTGAAAGCGATGTCAAAACCACTGTTGATTTCACAACAGACAAAACAACTCTGATCAATGCCATTAATGCCGGAGAGGCATTGGGAGGCACGGCTTTTTATGACGGGATTATTCAAGCGGCCAGAAGT
>JANQER010000294.1 GCA_028278255.1 Elusimicrobiota bacterium
AACAATAACCAAATAATAACCAATAACCAAGAGACAATAATCAAACAAAGGCCAAATCCCTGGAAATTCAAATATTCAAAATGAAAAATTTGAAATCTGCAAACATCTGTTTTATCGTCTGAGTTTTAAAATATTTTTGTATAAATGTTCAAAATATTATCTCTTAGGGCTAACCTGGATAAACCGGAATTGCAAATTTAGCATTTTAAATATCAAATATTAAAATAGCTATATAGAAAGCAAATGCACGCATTATTTTGTTTCAATTTTTGTTTAGAATTTAGAGCTTAGGATTTAGGGTTTCCTTCCATCTACAAGGAGGTTTTTGTGAATATTGATAAGATCCTTAACGCAGCAAAGAATCCTGCATTGATCCCGGGAATTTATAATTATTGTGACCGCTGGTGCGAGCGCTGCCCTTTAACAGGGCGCTGCATGACATTTGCCATGGGAAACGAGCGCGGGAGCGATGAGGATTCTTTGGATGTTCATAATGAGGCTTTTTGGGAAACAATCACCCGTTCGTTTCAGTCAACCATCAATTTGATTGAAGAAATTGCCCGCAGAGAAGGGATTGATTTGAATGAGCGCCCATCTCAAATACATGTCGACGAAGAAATGCCTAAAATGGATTATATTGAGAAACACGAATGCACCAGATCTTCAGAAGCCTATATCATAATGACAGATCACTGGCTTGCCTCTGCCAAAGGATTAATCAAGGAAAAAGAAAAGGAGCTAAACGCCAAAAATCACCCCGGATCAACCAAATCAAATCCTGTGTTTGAGTTCGCCGGCATTAAGGATTCCATGGAGATTATTCAGTGGTACAAATATCAGATTTGCGTGAAAATCAAACAGGCATTGAATGACTACAAAAGAGACAAAACCAGCAAATTTTCGAGCGACTCGGATGGGTCGGCCAAGGTGTCATTGATCGGGATTGACCGGTCAATTGCCGCCTGGGGCATGATGAATAAGTTTTTTCCGGAAAAAGAAGGCAAAACACTGGACATTCTCGTGCATCTGGAGCAACTCCGGAGGCGCATGGAAACTGTTTTTCCCAAAGCCCGGGCATTTGTGCGCCCCGGTTTTGACATCATAGACCCCTCAGTAAAAGAGATTATATTCGACACCAGCGCCCCGACCGGAGCATGACAGAAAAAGTGGGCTATTCGTCTTTATGGCATGCTTCTTTCAGCTGCGTCAATAATCCCTCATAAAGTCTTAAAAAATCCGGTAAATCTTTATAAACATCTTCTGCTGTGTCTTCATTGTAAGTGTGGCTTGTTTTGTTGCGTTCTTCTATTGTTTTAATCCACAAGGGATCGTTTTCTATCAAACCTATTTTGTATGCCTCCCGAAAACATTCCCCGGGGAACCTGATCTGAAGACTAGGCGCTTTTTCTCCCAAATATAATTTCAAGGCCTTCCACGCAAGCTCATAAGTAAATTCAAAACGCTGAATCGCGGAATCACGCATAAATTCATCTTTGGGCTTTTCCAAAGCCTTTTGCAGCTGATTCACGGCGCGCCCAAATTGCTCAACAACGACTCTCAACTTCTCACTCATGCGAGCACCTGCCTGTGTGCCGCTGCCACACGCTTAAATGAGCCGGTCAGTCGCCCAAAATCCACCACTTCCACTTTGCGTAAATCCGGCAAAACATCCAGCTCTTCTTCAATCTGATAAATCATGCCTGCAGGCACAGCTTTTTCTGACTCAATGCCAATATCAAAATCAGACTTCGCAGTGGCACGACCTTCGGCGCGGGAACCAAACAAAAAGATTTTGCATGTCCCATGAGGGGCCATCCGGCGCTTAATAATCTCCACTGCTTTTTTTATAATCTCCTGTTCACTCATAGATACTATTATAACTTTTTCTTTTTAAAAAAACACAAAGCAAAGATTTAAAATTGTCATGCTTATACCATACAACCCAAGGGCTTTGCGTCAAGAGAAACAAATTGATCGGCAAATGTGGGGCTGTAGCGTGCCGATTGAGCGGCTCTTTTTAAGGTTTGTTCCACAACTTTTTAAATGGGTCGGACCACATGCCATTGGCTGAAAACCAGAAGTCAAATATGCGCCAATTAGGCTATAAACATTGACTAATTGGCGCATATTTTATGCCCTTCTCCTATGACACTTTATGCAAAACCCATCAAGCCAAATACGCATTTTATCGGCCGGCAGTATGAGATTGACAAGCTTCATCAAGTCCAATCCCTTCATGAAGCATCGATACTCGTTGTTTACGGCAGACGAAGGATTGGAAAAACCGAACTGCTTGAGCAATTCTTTAGAACCAGACGCATCATTAAATTGGAAGGGATTGAAGGCAAGCCCCCAAAAAAACAGATCGAGTCTGTCTTGTGGCAGCTGAGCCAATATGCCAGAGATCCTTATATAAGCAAATTAAAGCTAAAAACCTGGAAAGAAGTTTTTCAATTCATCTCCAAATTCATTGCAAAAGGGAAATGGACTCTTTATCTTGAGGAGCTTCAATGGCTTGCTTCCTATGGCAATGAACTGATTACAGATCTCAAATACGTTTGGGATAATTCTTTACGATATAACAAAAATTTAATACTGGTTTTGTGCGGCTCCTCGCCATCTTTTATGTTGAATCATGTTTTAAAATCAAGAGCGTTGTATAACCGGTCTGAACATGAAATTCACCTGCAAGAATTCGATTTCCCTGAGACCAAAAAATTCCTCGGAAAAAAACGGTCCGCACGTGAAATAATGGACGCTTATCTGACTGTTGGCGGCGTTCCTGAATACTTGAAATATGTCAACAGGGACTCTTCTGTCCACCTGGGATTGTGCAGGAATTCTTTCACATCAGGCGGCTTTTTCTCCCGGGAATATGAAAGAATCTTTACCAGCAGCCTGGCCAAAAATATTCATTACAAAAAAATTATTTCTTTTTTAAGCAAGAAAAAATTCGCCACGCGGACGGATATTCTGCGCCATTTAAAAATCCGCTCAGGGGGGGGCCGTCTCTGCCTTGCTCAAAGATCTTGAACTGTGCGGGTTTATACAAGAATACACGCCTTTTAACCTGAGAAGCAACAGTCTGCTGGCGCGATATCATATCAGTGATCAATATTTACAATTCTATTTTAAATTCATCCATCCCATACAGAGTCAAATTGAAAACAGCGATTTCAACAGGGAGCCCACCCGCGCCATTCATAATGATTCCTATATCAAATGGCTGGGTTATTCCTTCGAAAGAATGTGCAGAAAGAAACACAAGCTTATTGCCAGGATACTCGGATTTGAAGCGGTTGAATACACCTATGGCGCGTATTTCAGCAGATATACGCAAAAAAATAATCCTGAATTTCAGATCGACCTTGTCTTTCAAAGGAAAGACAAAGTATTGACTGTTTGTGAAATCAAATATCTCCAATCCCCTGTCACAGCCAATATCATCAACGAATTTGAGAAAAAACTCGATCTTTTTCCATGGCGCGAGAAAAACACAATCCAAAAAGTTCTGATATCAGGCGCCGGCGCCACAAAAGATCTTATCAGCAGATCTTATTTTGACAGAATTATTACATTGAATGATCTGTTTTAACCCCAATGCGGTTTAGATAAGCTGGATTTTTGTAATTGCCCCATTTATGGGGCGCTTTTAACGCATTTATTTGTTTTAAAGAGCCCGATAAATCGGGCAACTACGCTTATCTAAACCACATTGGGGCTAACCTAACTCTTTAAGCCATTCGGCGAGTGAAACGATTTTAATCCCGCGGATTTCTTTTGGTCTTTTGAGCTCATAGACCAATTGGAAGGACTGAACAGGCTTGAGCCTGTTGTGCAAATATTCCAGGTGACCGCTCAATTGATCATCATTTGATTTCACTTCTATACACCACAGAACCCGCTTATTTAATGTGACGACAAAATCAACCTCTCTTTTTTCACGGTCTCTGAAATAGCAGAGTTCCATGTTTTTGCCCAGACTGTCTCTCTGGAAGTGGCAATATTTCAAAAGAGCGCTGGCCGTTACATTTTCTATGAGGCTGCCTTTGTTATTGGGAGCATAAGCTGCTGCACAATCATAAAAATAGATTTTTGGCTCCTTCCTTAAGCTTCTGGCCAAACCGGCATAATAGGGGCGCACAACAAAAACTATATATAAGTTCTCAAGCAATTGTATCCATGATTTGATAGAAGCCGAAGAGACGCCTATATCTTCCGCCAAATTGGAATAGTTGATCAAGCCGCCTACACGCTCACGAAGAAGCTCTATCAGAAATTTAATACCCTGAATCGAGTTGGTTTTGCTCAAGTCATGTAAATCTTCCTGTAAGACCAGATCAAAACGATCATTCCTAAGCCTTTCAGCATCATGCGGATTGAGAAAGGCTTCTGGAAATCCGCCTGTTTTTATTAAATGGTTGAGACAATCTTGAGGCGCAGCCTCTTTTGGGAGGAATTGCTTTGCCTCTGCGACATCAATGGGATGCAAACGATAGTGATAATAACGCCCTGTCAATGCATCGCCTTTATGCCGGAAGATCCCCAGCCGGGCGCTGCCAGTCACAAGCAAAGGCGGCTTGTTCTGAAATTCGTCGCATATCCCTTTAAGAAAGTTCTTCCATTTCGTGTATTTGTGCAATTCATCCAAAACCACCAAAGGCGCATTTTTAGGCCAAGCCGTATCGCGGATTATGCTTTGATCAGAACGAATATCCCAGTTTAAGTACACGCCTTTCTCTTTGATAAGGAATTTTGACAAAGTCGTTTTGCCGGCCTGCCTGGGTCCTGAGAGAATAATCATTTTTCTTTTTATATCATTTTCAATAAAATGGGTTAAATATCTCATCAAACGCCCTTTACCACCTAGTGTAGTGCGTCATAAATAACTTTACTTATAAAAACAGAAATACGCAGACATTAAAATCTTGTGTTTTTTCGTAATTGCCCAATTTATTGGGCGCTTTTACAAATACGCCCGATAAATCGGGCAATTACAAGAACTGGAGCCGTCACTCCAAAAGTAAAAAAGTGTTAGACGCACCACACCAGAAGTGGATATGACAAATTTGAATATAACTTCAAAATTGTCATGACAAATTTGAAATTGCCTTCAAAATTGTCATATCTACACTATACCACCCTACGGACCTTGCGTCAAGAGAAATCTCCCGTCTGACACAGAATTTTACACTCCTTTAAAAATGGCTTCTATTTTTTTGATTTATAGGGCAGGCTGATTGTTTTTACATAGGAGGCAACACTTTGCAGTTCCGGGTCTTTGTGAACAAGGACAGCAGCCTGGTCCATGGCAGTGGCTGTGACAATTGCATCGGCCAAAGACAGCCTGTGATTGGCTTTGATTCGTCCGGAAGATAAAATGATTCTTTCACATGATTCTACTATTTGCACAGGCAAAGATTTCACCAATACCACAATCTCTTTGGCTTCATCCTCGCCTTTTTCCTGCCAGGTCACATAGGAGACTTCCAAGAGGCTTATAAAAGACAAAAAAACACGGCATTTTCCTTTCCCGGCATCAACCAGTATTTTTTCAACCGTACCCTCTCCGTCTTCTGATTCAATGAAAGTAAAAAGAGCGGAAGTGTCCAGCACATAGTTTTCAATCAAATGGTTTTCTCCTCTTTTCGGGACCTGAGAAGCGCCTTGAGAAGATGTGCTTTTTTAAATCTACCTTTAAGAGCTTTTATGGGATTCTGCGGAACAGGGACCACTGAGATACTGTGGCCGTCATCAATCCATTCAAGAAATGTTTTTGGCTTGATGTTGTATCTGCTCCGAATAGCCACGGGAATGGCTGTCTGTCCTCTGACTGTCACTGTGCTTACCATGGGAATCACCTCCGACCACAGTATACAAGATTTTTTTTAATAAAACAAGATTTTAGTCAATGCATCCGTTTTACGCCTGTTGATTGATATCCCCTGCCAGCTTATTGAATTCTTCTATACTTTCAATATCAATTCTGGAAGAAATGCCGTCAAAGACCCATTCCATAAACTCCACAATCATGCCCGGCATGTCTTTTATGCTTTTAAAATAAGCCCAGCGCGCGGTTTTTATCCGGAGAGGTCTTGTTTGGTTTGAAAACCTTGCGATAATCTCTGAGGTTGCGGCCGTAAGAGGCATTTGTTTGAGGCGCTCTTCTCTCAAAGCTTGTTCTAAAGAAGCCCTGGCTTTCTTTGGCAAAGATGATATCAGGGACGTCAGGCTTTGATCAGTTAAAACAATCACTTCATTGCCGGGATCACGGCTTAATGCTGAAGATTCCCTGATCAAGCGCGCTTGGATTTCCTCTGCAGAAGGATTGTCGTTCAAATCCATAATGGTGTTGTTTGTCCCCGAGACAAGCGCTGTTTTTTGACTAACACGAACATATAGATCAAATGCTTTTTTCAAGTGCGTAAATGAATACGTTTGAGTGTCAAAAACAACTTGATGAAGCTGTTTTAAATAAGCATAAACAGCTGGCTTGATTTTTTGAGCAGCCCGGGGATCTGCTTGCTGAAACTCACCAAATAATCGGCCCAAATGAAGGACAGGTCTTCCGACTTGATAGGAATCATTCTGCCCAATGCGCTGTGCAAGCCCCTGCATAATGCCTCCAATACGCTGCTGATAATAAACCTGCGACAATCCCTGATTTTGGATGACAGGGATAGGAGCATTTAGGACCTCCTGGCTTAAATCACTCAGTGTTCTTTTCTCTCTGGGCGCAAAAACCTGCCACAGATCACTGTTTTTATCCGTTGGGATAATGGTGAAAGAAGACACAGCCAGAAACAAGCCTTTGACCCACCAGTCCGCATCCATACCTATGCTTGTCATGAACACAAACAAAAGCGCAGCCACACCTCCCAAAACAGGCCCAGCCAGCCGGCTGATCAATAATCCGGTTTTTCCCAATCCTTCTGATGAAACACCCCACCCTTGTTTTGTCAATACCGGCAAATCCAAATGCTTTCCGCGGGTGGCAAAGAATTTAACCAATGTATGTGTCAGCTCATGAAGCAGCACAATGACTGTCACCAAAAGTGCCCATGGCAACAATTCCACAAAAGACGCTTTTTGAGCCAACACTGAAAACACTGCGCCAACACCGCTTAACAGTGACATCACTTTGAACTGACGCTTTGTGACGAGCTGGTCTTTGTCTTTAGAATCCAAGCCGCTTTCTCTTTGCATAATCATAAAAGAAGCCACGCTGTTTTTTAGTTTTTCTACATCCTCGTCCTTTATTTTTTCCCCTGGATTTGAAATAAGAAATGGGAAAATCCTTTCAAGATGTGGTTGAGGAGAACTCATAGAAAACCATTTATCCAAGCTTCGCGATTCAGGAATATTATCACCCACAGCGCTCGGGTAAATTGGACCATCATACTCCCATTCCTCTAAATAAGGGTACAAAGGCATATTTGGGTTCTGTTTGTTGGAAATAAAATCCGGATTTATTAATTCAGCCTCTGCCTCGGTCAACTCCAATGAAATCCGTGAGATTTGCGTCATATCTCCGCGGGTAATAAAATAATGCCAATATCCTGGCAGAGCAATTCCCCAGGCATTGAAATATCTTGGACTCAGAAAAAAATCAAATACCTCACGCACAGTATTGTCAGGATCGAATTTGACATTATAAAGCGTAGCAACCTCCTGAGGACAAAAAACCACGTCCAATCTTTTTTCATTTAATTGAGCCGGGGTCGTCATATAAAAATGTGTCCCGGGAACTGCATCGGTAAAAGTCTGCTCTTGTATAGCACCAATGCGGTTAACCACGCTGGCCACCACAGCGCCTTTCTTAACGATTCTTTTCAATGGTTTAAAATTCATCTTACGCCAAGAGTCTTTCTCACAGACCCTTTGTATATTTTCAACAACCTGAGACTCCAGTCTCTGCCACCCGCCCCAAGACAAATGCAGATCTTCCGGGATTGTGGAAGCTTCTAAATAACTTAAGCCAAAATCCGGGGACTCTCCCTTTAGCATTTTTTCAGGATTGCTTGTTATTCTGATCTCTTTTATCCTCTCAAGCAATTCCGGATTTTCATCATATTTTTGCAGCCATAACTGAATATTGCGTGCCTGCAGTGCCATGATTTGCATGCCTATTATGACTTCCGCACTTGTATGTTCTGCCAAAGGCGCAAACCGCGCCATGCGCCCTAACCAATTAGAAATATATCTATTTTGATCGTCTGTTTGCGCCATGATAAGAAGTAACCCATTCAGAATCATTTCAAAAGTTTTAAGCGGATCATTGGGACTTTCTGCAATACTGAGACAAATCCTCTTTGCGTCATCATCGGATCCATACTTAATAAATTTTGACACATAACTCACACAATCCTTCCACCTCCTGCTTAACTTACGCAGCGGCTTAGGCACGTTTGCATCATAAAAAACATATGGTTCAAGAAATTCATGCAGTCTTCCATAAAGCCTGCCCCTTTCCCCATCATCTCCTTCTGAAATCGTCAACATAGCTTTCTCCATTACAATATTCATCAAATGTTCTCTTTGATCTTGAGGACATTTATTGAAAAGCGCTGCTCTACCATCTTCTGAATCCACTAAAATATCCTGCACCAGAAAATCCCGTTTCTATGCATTTGATACTGACCATTGCTGCTTTCTCTCTTATTGGCTTCCAGAAGCGCAAGAGACTCCACACACAAATCTATAAAAAATTTAACTTTGAATCCTGAACCAATATCACTTGGATTATAAAATGTTTTAATAGTCCAATCACATAAGTCTTTTTTGTTAGTCTGTTTCCCATCCAAAAATGCTGAAAATTTCTTAATAGCCTCCATAGCTTCTTCTTCATTACGACACCGTATAATACCCCTAAAAACATTTCCTAAAATTTTGTCATATTCCCCGGATTTCTGAACAAGATATTGCTTAATATGCTCCTTATCAGAGCCATACAATGGCAAATGAAATTTAATTCCACGTTTCCCTGAATTTCTGAAAAGATATTCATCGACAGGAGCAAACAACTTTTTTTCTATCCTTTCTTTTTGAACGTTTACCTCCTCGTCGTTAATCTCCAGCAATTTCAGCAGCCTTTGCATCACAAATATTCTTGATACATTCCCTTCCATAAAATCAGTGATTAGGCCATGAGCCTCTTTTGCTGCCTGTTCATCAGAAAATCGAAACTTCTCACGATAATAAAACGGTCCGATAAAAAACTCATCAAATTTCCCTGATGGCACCAACACTGTGTCAAATTCCCCATCTTTAGCGCTATTTAAAAAATTAAATTCAATTTTTGGACTCTCTAATATTTTTACGCCCAAGAAAACTGCAGTAAGCAGCGCCGTTCCCGCAAAAAAAGAAACACCCGCATAATTACTCTGCATTACGTCCTCAATCCCAATACCCCTTGCCTTATCAAAGACGTCCTTTAATCCATATACCTCTACTAAAGCAAACCCGACATAAACATTTTTAATCTTTACTGAAATGGAATCAAAAAAACGCCGTATAAAATTCTCTTTTCCCCTATTCATACCAAAATGCACATCATGCACTTGGTAGCCATATCCTACTTTTGGATTCTGTCACTTTGAATAATTTTATCTCCAACCTTTTTAATACTTGCTTACCTTTTTGAATCATGATATTCAATAAAAACCGGCCTGCCTCTTTTTTAGAATCCATTATTCTAATAAGACCGTTTTTTACTCTTAACAGCGGGCTGAAAAATTCCCTCAAGTCCTTTTCAGAAGGAATGTTTTGATTTGCAAAGATTTGCATAAATCTGTAAATGATTCGGTTCTTTGCGGTTTTAAGGAAAATGAATGAAACGGTTGCCTGCTGACGCCATTGGATTTAAGCTATAATGGTAACTGCTCAGGTCACTGTCATTGCCCGATTTATCGGGCGTATTTCAGAAAACAATTTTTAAAAACGCCCGATAAATCTGGCAATGACGACCGCACCAGCGGAAACGTCTTAGAGGAAAGACATGAAAAGACCTGAGCAGTTACCTATAAACAGGAAAGAGGGCAGAAAAGATGAGAAGAAGGCTTTCTGATATTGCCAAACAATTGAATGTGTCTGTGGCCACTGTGTCCAGGGCTTTGAATCCTGAGAAAAACCATTTGATCTCTGCTGAAGTCAAAAGCTCTGTTTTGGATATGGCGGAAAAACTGAAAGTGATTCCCAACCGGGCCGGCAGGGCTTTTATTTCCAGCGCACATACCATTGGGTTTATTTTTCCGGCTGATTTAAGATCTATGTTTTTCTATGAGTACATTCCAAAAATCTTGGCCGGTGTTTTTGATGTTTTAAAGAATAATCCCAAATACAAATGCAATATACTGATTGTGCCCACAGACAAAAATCTGCCTGACCTGGAATTAAAAAGTTTAACAGACAACCTGGACGGGCTTTTTATTTCCTGTTACTGCAGCCGTTTCACCTGGAATGCCAATTATATGCCGCATAAGCTTGGCTCTTTTTGGAAAAAGCCTGTTGTTTATTTGAACCCTGAGATCAAACGTATTCAAAATTATAGTTATACCACGCTCAGCAATTTTGAAGCGGCCAAAAAAGCTGTTGGGTATTTGATCAAGAAGGGCCACAAAAAAATAGCTTTTTTCTATGGGCATCCTGATATTGAGGAAATAGAACTGAGGTATAAAGGATACTGCCAGGCCATGAAGGACCATCAACTGCCTGTGCTCAAAACTCTTTTGAAAAGGGGACACTTCAATGAAGAGGATGGCTATAGAGCCGCCATGGACCTTCTGCAGGGAAATAATAAACACAGGCCAACAGCTGTTTTTTGCACAAGCGATGAAATGGCCATAGGCGTGATCAATGCTTTGGATAAGCTGAAAATCCATTGTCCCAAGGAAATGGCTGTGATGGGGTTTGACGGCTTGTCCATTGGCAAGTATATCAGGCCCCGGCTCACCACAGTGGCACAGCCTTTCACTGAAACAGCCCAGTCCGGCATGAAAATTCTAATAGATCTCATTGAAAAGAAAGTGAAAAGCCCTCAGGTTAAAATTCTTCCCTCACCCCTTATTATTCGGGATTCAGCTTGACCATTTCAACCTTGTATGCAAAAACGGCTTGACATATAACCATATTCATGATATGGTTATATGTATGAAGACAACATTTAATCTTAATCTTGTGACCATGCAAATGCTGAAACGTGAAGCGGCCAGGCAAGGGCGGACCATGACAGAATTGATTGAAGCGGCTTTACATGCTTTTTTTCAGAGACGTCCGGTAACCCAAAAACCCCCGCCTCTGCCAGTCTTTGACAGCGGAGGCGCGCGCGTGTCCGTGTCCAACCGGGAAGCTTTGTACGAAATCATGGAAGGCCCATAATGTTTGTGGTGGACACAAACATACTGCTGTATGCGGCTGACAAACACGCGCCAGAGCATAAAATATGCCGGGATCTGCTGCTGGAATGGCGTGAACAGTCTTCTCCCTGGCATTTAACCTGGGGAATTCTTTATGAGTTTTTGCGCGTGGCCACGCATCCCCGCGTTTTTCGGCATTCTTTTGGCATATCTGAGGCTTGGGGATTTGTCCGTGCGATACTGGCGGCTGAAAGCCTCAGCATACTCACAGAAACAGACAGGCATGAACGAACGGCCACTGCCCTGATTGAAAGCGTCCCATTGATGTCAGGCAATCTTGTGTTTGACGCGCACACTGTTGCCCTGATGCAAGAACACGGCATTAAAAAAATCTATACACATGACATGGATTTCCATAGATTTCAATCAATAGAAGTTTTAGATCCACTCAAATAGTTTTTCCGCATATATTTCCGCGGCAGACACAAGTGCAATGACGGAATAGGATATTATTTTGGCCAATATTTGGCTGTAAATCAAGGATCCTTTGGCCTGTTCTTGATATTTTTCTGTCCATTTTTGCTTATTTTCTGTAAAATATTCATCTTATGAAACCGAAAAAGTATTCTGTTTTGCTGCCTAAGACTTCTTTTCCCATGAAAGCGGACTTGCCGCATCGTGAGCCTGCATACCTGTCTTTGTGGGAGAAGCAGAAAATTTATGAAAAAATGCTGGAGAAGAATGACAAGGAGAATGTCTTTGTTCTGCATGACGGCCCGCCTTATGCCAATGGGCATATTCATATGGGCCATGCCTTGAATAAAATTTTGAAGGATATTATTGTGAAGTATAAGGCGCTCCAAGGGTTTCATTCTCCGTATATCCCCGGATGGGACTGCCATGGCCTGCCCATTGAGCATCAGCTGATGAAGGAAAAGGGATGGAACAAGCAGAAAATCGGGCGCGTGCCGTTCCGCGTGGAAGCTGCCAAATATGCTGAGCGTTTTATCAGCATCCAAAAGCAGGAATTTAAGCGTCTCGGGATTTTGGGGGACTGGGACAATCCATACAAAACCCTGACCCCTGAATATGAATCTGGCATTGCCCAGTCTTTTTATGATCTACTGGAAAAAGGATTTGTTTTCAGGGATAAAAAACCTGTGTATTGGTGCTCCTCCTGTGAAACAGCTTTGGCAGAAGCTGAAGTGGAATATGAGGAAAAGACGTCACCGTCTGTTTTTGTTAAATTTCCTATTCTGGAGTGGCCTGGGAATGAGGACACACAGAAACTGGCCAAAGCAGTGGGCAAGCGGGTGTCTGTTTTGGTTTGGACCACAACACCTTGGACACTGCCTGCGAATGTGGCCTTGGCTTTTCATCCAGAACTCACGTATAAAATTTGGGAATCGCCTAAAAGCAATGAAAAGTTTTTGGTGGGCGATCCAGGATGGAAAGTGCTGGAAGAGGTTTTGGGTGAAGGGAAAAAAGACCCATTGACAATTGATGGGATGTCTCTCGAAGGATTGCTTTGCAAAAACCCTTTGAATAACAATGATTCTCAAGGGGTGCTGGCTGAATTTGTGTCCCGGGAAGAAGGCACAGGCGCTGTGCATATAGCGCCAGGGCACGGACAGGAAGATTATATGGTGGGGCGTGAATATGGGCTGCCTATTCTTTCGCCAGTGGGTGAAAATGGTCATTTCACCAATGAGGTGCTGCCAAATCATTTGTGCGGCCACCAGGTGTGGAAAGCCAATCCTGTGATTGTGGAGGATTTGCAGAAATCCCAGCGCCTGCTCAAGGAACAAAAAATCACACATTCTTATCCGCATTGCTGGCGATGCAAAAGCCCTATTTTATTCCGCGCCACTGAACAGTGGTTTTTGAAAGTCTCAGATGATTTTAGACAATCGCTTTTGCAAAACGTGGACAAAGTGAATTGGATCCCGGCGTACGGCAAAGAGCGTATTGCGGGCATGCTGAAATCCCGTCCGGATTGGTGCTTGTCCAGGCAGCGGTATTGGGGCGCGCCTATTCCTATGTTTGTGTGCCAGGACTGCAAAGAGCCTTTGATGGACAAAAAAGCGCATGCGCATGTGGTTGATCTTTTTCATAAACACGGAACAAATATTTGGTTTGAAAAGGAATCAAAAGAGCTTTTGCCGCCCCACACCCAATGCCACAAATGCCATAAGACCAATCTTCAAAAGGAAAATGATATTTTGGATGTGTGGTTTGATTCCGGGGTGTCATGGGTGTCTGTGCTCAAACAAAGAGAAGCCACAAAAACCGTGCCCAGGGAAAAAGTCATGTATTTGGAAGGATCCGACCAGCACAGAGGCTGGTTTCAGACATCTCTTTTGCCGGCGGTGGCGCTCACAGGCGAGCCGCCTTATCAGGATGTGCTGACGCATGGGTT